>CABUBS010000139.1 GCA_902489855.1 uncultured Collinsella sp. | reverse complement strand
TGGTCGCCATGCCCGTACTTGACGAGAGCATCGAGCTGTCGGGTGTTCCCCTGCTCGATGCTCTCGTCAAGTACGGGCATGGCGACCAGCGAGAACTCGGTCGTAAGGAGCGCCGCGAGCGTGCCCAAGGCATGTACGAGACGGTTGAGGGCGTGCACGGCCGCCGCCTGCTGCTTATCGATGACGTTATCACCACGGGCGCGACGATGGCCGCGGCTTCGGCGGAACTCAAGCGCGCCGGTGCTGCGGCAGTCGATGGCCTCGCTATCGCACGCGTTTGGTAGGGGTGATTTTGTGGCAGTGAAGATGGCGCGGTGTGACGAGCCGACAGACGAACAGCTAGCGGCTTCCGTAATCCTAACAGGCGCCTCGGCGCTACGCATGATGCGCGCCGAGCGCCGACAAATGGGTTACATAAGCTGGAGGGACCTCGATCCCGATGAAGAGCGCCGTGTGCTGCGCACGTCGTCGCCCTCGACCGAGGACATCTATCTTCCCGACTTGGTGCGGATTGGGGCCGCAAGCGGCGAGGTGCAAGAAGGTCTTTGCTTGCTGGTGGGATCTGCGGCGCAGCGCCGCCGCATGCCTAGCGTGGGCTGGTTCGTGTGTTCCGGGTTGCCTGTCGGCTCGATTCTAGAGGTGGAGCCGGGTGTATACAGTCTATCTCCCGAGGCCCTTTGCGTAGCCGTCGCACGCGAGGTCGGCTGTATCCAGGCATTTGCCCTGGCTCAGGAGCTGTGCTCTAAGATTTCGCTGAGTGACCGCGGGAAGTATCTGCCTCCCTACACCTCGCCTGTTACGATTAAACTTGCAAAGGACAAGGACCAGCCAGCAGATGTGGGCTACTTTGAGGTTGAGCCGGTGCTGACGCCCGATCGTCTGGCAGATTACCTCGCGGTATGCAAGGGGAACGCGGCCAAGCAGCTGCAGCGTCTGTGTCCCTACCTGTCAGAAAACCTGCTCTCGCCCATGGAGTGCATCATGCTTGCCATGTTCTCCCTTCCGTTTTCCTATGGGGGATTTGCCTGCGGTCCCTTTAAGACCGATTGCAAAATCAAGTTCGATGACCGTGCGCAGGCAATCTCGGGCATGCCGCATGCAGTCTGTGATGCCTATCAGGAAGCAGCCCGGTTTGACCTGGAATACAACGGTGAGCAGGGCCATGGATTCCAAAGTGGGCGCATCCACGACGAAAAACGTAACACGGGCTTTCTAGCCATGGGGATCGAGGTTGCAACCGTCAACAACGAAATGCTCTGTGACATGGAAGCGATGGAAGCACTCGCATGGCGCATCCACCAGCGTATGGGTAAGCGATATCAGAATCGCGTAGAGGCTCGTCGAAAGAGGCAAGATGCTCTGCTGAATACGCTCCGAGCGTGCTTTGGGCTCAAACCAGCGTAAAACTATGGCTTTATAGGGGGTCTGTTTATATGCTCTGTGCAAAAAACGGCAAATATGAGTACTGTTACTAGATTAGTGACAGCAAAAACAAAGAAACTTGGGCCGATAATCTGGATTCAGCGAAGAGATAATAAACGAATGTGGAATATCTTGGCGCCAAGCAGGCTGTGCGGAACTCAAAAAGGGCTCGTGAGGCGGTAATACGCTGCTACTAAATTGGTAACAGTACTCATATTTGCCGTTTTTTGCACACGGCACCCTGAGACGGGTGCTCCGGAGCTCCCCGCAGGGGAGCTCCGGGCTTCACGGGGCCACGAACGGCCCGCTTCGACCTGCGAAATCTGTACTCGCGATGCGAATGACGCCCCTAACCTTAAACTTTAGCTTGAACTTAGCTATAATGCGCTACGTTCCTACCAGGCTGTGGTTGCGGACGGACGAAATGCCCGTCCTAGTCCAAGACAGACGCGGTCAAAGGGATCCACGTAAGCGACCGCGTGCGCGCGGCGCGATCATGGCGCGTCCTAGATGTAAGCCGCACCGTCCGTTCTACTTTCTTTGGGGCAATACCGCCTCGCGGGCGAGCGGGCCAGTCGTGAAGGTGGCTGCGGCCTCCCGAGCAAACACCCCGGTGCGCAAGTGTGGGGTCAAATACCAGGTCAGCTGGTGGGAACAATCTGATATTCCGCGCAACGCACGGATCGTATACGACACAGAAGGCAGGGTAGTGGACATGGTGAGGGGCAGCTTGATGCACGCGGCTCGGTTAGGTGCTGGGACCGCAGCGGTCATCGCCGTTTTGGGCCTGAGCGGATGCGCGTTCAACCCGCTGTCTACGTTCACGACTCCCACGATCGACCAGATCGAGTACGAGACCGTCACGCCCACGGTGTCGGATGATGCCCTGGTCACTCCCGGTACCCTGACGGTTGCCCTCGATACCTCCGATGCGCCGCAGGCCATGCAGGGCGCCGACGGCGAGCTCACGGGGTATGCAGTCGACGCTGCCCGCGCCCTCGCAAGCCGCATGGGCCTTAAGGTCGCCTTTGTCGATGCGTCCTCGGCAGGTTCCGTGCTCGGCGACAAAAAGGCTGATATCTTTATCGGCGAGATCAACTCCACGGACGGGGACGTTAGCTCGCTCGGCACCTGCCTGTACGATGCCGCTTCCGTGTTCGGTAGAACCAGCGATGGTGGGTCGCTAAACGTTTCCACCGATACCCTTAACACGTCTACTCTGGGTGTCCAGATGTCCTCGGCCTCGCAGGAGGCGCTTGCTAAGCAGAGCATCACCGCCAACCAAAAGACCTACCCCAACATCAACGAGTGCTTTGAGGCGCTCGAGTCCGGCGAAGTCGACTATGTGATCTGCGACTCCACGGCCGGCGGCTACCTTGCACGCCTGATGAGCGAGATCTCCTATGTCGGTGCGCTCGAGGCGCCCTCGACGCTTGGTGTTGCGGGCGCCTCGTCCAATGACGAACTGTGCCGTGCCGTGAGCGATGCCCTTGACGCCATCACGGTCGACGGTACGCTCGAGGCAGTCCACTGCGTCTGGTATGGCACGATGCCCTACGACCTCACCACTAAGACAGTATCTGGTGTCAACCTTCAGCCGTCTGGCTCCGCATCCTTCGGCAGCGAGTCCTCCGATTCCAACAATGAGACCGCATCCTCCGAAGACAAATCGTCCAGCCAGGAAGACACCATCACCGACGACGACATTAACAAGCTTAATAGCTAGTTATTGCTAGGGGTGGCGTCTCCTATGCACTAGGAGAGACGCCTCTTCACGGTTTCAACACGCACTGCCGGGCTTCCCCAATAGGGGAGCCCGGCTTTTTCATCTCTATAAAACCAGCAGGTCAAAGCCAATTTTCGGGACCAAATACAAAGTCGCCGGCTCCCTCCTATAGCGCACTTTTCCACAGAAAAGTGCGAGACTTCGGTATGCGGTATCAAGCAATCGTTATTCGGGTCTTTGGGAATCCGCGTGATTAAATGCACGGCAATGGGTACATAGCCAGTACAGTAAGTCCCCGAGGCAGATTGGAGCCACGTATGGATATCAAGGTTTCTGGACGCAAGACGACGGTAACCGATGCTCTGCGTGCGCATGTGGATGAGAAGATCGGCGAGGCGCTCAAGGTTTTCGATATCGAGCCCATGACGGTCGACGTTGTACTTCGCTATGAGAAGAACCCCTCGAACCCCAACCCGGCAATCGTCGAGGTTACGGTTCGCGCCCGCGGTTCGGTGATTCGCGTTGCCGAGCATGGTGCAGATATGTACGCCGCCATCGACCTCTCCGCCGATAAGGTCACCCGCCAGCTGCGCAAGTTCAAGACCAAGGTTGTGGACAACCGCCAGGGCGGTGCCAGCGCCGCGGATGTCGCGCCGGTCGAGCGCGTCGAGGATCTGGCCGACCTGCTGCTGCCCGAGGAGGAGGACGACCTGCTCGTCCGCGAGAAGGTTATCGACGTCACCCCGATGACTGAGGAGCAGGCGCTGGTGCAGACCGATCTGCTGGGCCACGACTTCTACGTGTTCGAGAACGCGACGACTGGCCTCATCAATGTGGTGTATCACCGTAAGAATGGTGGATATGGCATCATCAAGCCCCGCATCGAAACACTTGACGAGTAAAATACGTTAACTTGCATGAGTTAACGGTTGGCGGCCATCCCATGCGGGTGGCCGCCTTTTTACGTAAGGAGTCGCTTTGATGGACAAGGCCGCATCCGCCGGTCATTCGAACCGTTGCCGCATCGTCGTCGATACCTGCTGCGACTTTAGCCCCGAGGTCGCCGCGAACCTCGATGTCGATATCCTGGGTTTCCCCTTCATTATCGATGGCGAAGAGCGCACGGATGACATCTGGTCGAGCATCACACCCAAGGAGTTCTACGACCGCATGCGCGCCGGTGCCCGCGTGTCCACCTCGGCTGTGTCGCTCGGTCGCTATATCGAGTTCTTTACCGAGTGCGCCAAAGAGGGTACGCCCACGGTCTACCTGTGCTTTACCTCGGCGCTGTCGTCGAGCTACAACTCCGCGTGCCAGGCGGCGGACGCCGTGCGCGCCGAGTATCCCGACTTTGAACTGTACGTGGTCGACAACGCCCTGCCCTGTGCGACCGGCGAGCTCTTGGCGCTTGAGGCCGTGCGCCAGCGTTCGGCGGGACTGACCGCCAAGCAGCTGGTCGACTGGGCAAACGAGGCCAAGACCTATGTCCACGGTTACTTTACGCTCGAGAGCTTTGACGCGCTGGCTGCCGGCGGCCGCATTCCGCCCGCGGCGGCACAGCTCACGGCAAAGCTCGACGTCAAACCCGAGCTGTCCTACGACCTGGCCGGCTCGCTGTCGCTGATCGGCGTCAACCGCGGTCGCAAGAAGGCGCTCAAGTCCATTCTCAAGTCGTTCCGCGAGAACTATGTGCCCGATCGCACCATGCCCATCGCCATTATGACGGCCGATGCCGAAAAGGACGGCGACTGGCTCGAAGCCGCCATCCGCAAGGAGGAGGGCTGCGCCGACGTCACGATCATTCGCAGCTCCGTGGGTCCCACCATCGGCTCGCACGTGGGCCCCGGCATGGTGGCCTGCGCGTTTTGGGGCAAGAACCGCGCCGACAAGGCGTCGCTTTCCGACCGCATCGCCCGCCGCGTGCGCGGTCAGTAGGCAAGTAACGCGGCCGTAATCGATCCCAACTCACAGCCCAAACGTTGGCACCGAGTATTCAACCTGGTAACAACACCCAACCCAAAAGGAAAGGTTTTATGGCAAACAAGCTCTCCGTCGCATTCATCGGCACCGGAATCATGGGTGCCCCCATCGCCGGCCACATCCTGGATGCCGGCTATCCCGTCACGGTCAACAACCGTACCAAGTCCAAGGCCGCCGCGCTTATCGAGCGCGGTGCCGTTTGGGCCGATACGCCGGCCGACGCCGTGGCGAACGCCGATGTCGTCTTTACCATGGTGGGCTATCCCTCCGAGGTCGAGGAGCTCTACCTGGCGGGCGACGGCCTGCTCGCGTGCACCAAGCCGGGCGCGGATATC
>CABUBS010000138.1 GCA_902489855.1 uncultured Collinsella sp. | reverse complement strand
AACGCGCGAGGGATCAATCCCCTCGGGAACGGTAAGTCTAATCTTCGAGGCTTCCATGAACCTCCCTGCGTGCATGGACCAAGCCGGAATCATCGACTCCGATGATAGCAACATCGAGCAGGCACGGGGCTGTAAGTCCACAGGTATCGTCAAGACGGGCATGATGGAACGAGCCGAGCGTCAGGTTGTCGCCATACTCGAGCACGGCACGCTCGACCGTGCCCACGCGACGGCGAGCGTCGGCAATAGCGAGCTCCTGTGCAGCGGCCCGCATACGGCGGCTGCGCTCGGCCATAACCTCGGGCGGAACCTGGTCGGGCATGTCGGCAGCAAGGGTACCGGGACGCTTGCTGTAGCGGAACACGTGCATACGCGAGAAACCCACACGGCGGCACAGCGCCAGCGACTCCTCGAACTCCTCGTCCGTCTCGCCAGGGAAGCCGACAATAACGTCGCAAGAAAGTGACGCCTGCGGCAGATTGGCGCGAATCATACGCACCGTGTCCTCAAAGGCCTCCGCACTATAGGGACGGCCCATGCGATGCAGGGTCGCCGTGCAGCCGGACTGCACGGGCAGGTGCAAAAACGGGGCGATACGCTGCGGAAAGCGCGCCATAACCTTAAGCAGGCGCTCGGAGATATCCATGGGCTCGACCGAGGAAATGCGCACATGCGGAATAGACGTGCGCTCCATGATGGCCTCGAGCAGCTCATCGATTTCGACGTGCTCGTCGGTCGCGCTCTTGCCATCGTAGGCACCCAGGTTCACACCGGTCAGCACCACCTCGGGCACGCCGGCCTCCTGGGCCTCGCGAACTTGCTCGAGCACGGACTCGACGGGCACGGAGCGCTCGGGGCCGCGCGCCTTCCACACAATGCAATAGGTGCAGCGATGGTTGCAGCCATCCTGAATCTTCACGCCCAGGCGAGAGCGACCGAGCGCATCGACCACCTCGCCATCGCTGCAGGCGGGAACGCTATCGGACTCAACACCCAGCACCTCGCATACACGTTCGGCGACATCTATCTTGGACGGCTCGGCAATCACGCGATCCGAAAGCTCCGACAGCTCCTCGGGATGCAAATTGACCACGCATCCGGTCACGACCACATAGGGCTCGTTTGGATGGGCCAGCGCATGACGGACGGCCTTACGGGTCTTGGCCTCGGCCTCGCCCGTAACGGCACAAGTGTTAATGACGATCAGATCGGCATCCTGGGGCTCCACAATAGCAAAGCCCAAGCGCATAAGATCGGCAGTGATACGGTCAGACTCAACCCGGTTGACACGGCAGCCGAGGTTGACGACGGAAATATGGGGTGCGAGCACGCGGGCTCCTTAATCGAGGATATCGTCGAGGGCACTCTTGATACGGTCGGTCACCGACTTCTTACCGGAAGCGACGTCATCGCCCATCTCATCGGCAAAAGCACGGAGCAGCTCGCGTTGCTTATTGGAAAGATTGGTGGGAACGACCACGCGCAGTTGCACGATCAGGCGGCCACGCGAACCACCACCGCCAATGCGCGGCATGCCGTAATTATTGACGCTCACGGTATCGCCGTACTGGGAGCCGGCGGGAACCGTCACCTTAACGACCTCGTCGGGCATAATGCCCTCGACCTCGACCTCGCAGCCGAGTGCGGCCTGCGCAATCGAGATATCGCTCACCAGGTACAGGTCATCACCGTTACGCTTAAAGCGCTCATGGTCGGCAACGCGCACGTTGACAATCAGGTCGCCCGAAGGCTCGCCGCGAAGGCCGGCCTCGCCAAAGCCACTCACACGAAGCTGGCGACCGGTCGAAACGCCGGCGGGAATATCGATGTCAATCTTTTCATGCGAAGGAGTGCGGCCCTGACCGTCGCAGGTCTCGCAGGGATGGTCGATAACCGTGCCCTCGCCGTGGCAGTCGGGGCAAGGCGAAGAGGACTGAACCTGGCCCAGGAACGAACGCTGAACCGTCGTGACGTAGCCCGTACCGTGGCAGCGGCCGCACTGCTTTTCCTGTGCGCCCTCTGCCCTACCAGTGCCATTGCAGTCCTCGCAAGGAGCAAGGCGGTCATAGCTGATCGTCTTTTTGCAGCCGAGCGCCGCCTCCTCAAGCGTCACCGAAAGCGAGATGGCCATGTCACGTCCGCGACGACGCTCACGACGGCCGCGGGCGCCACTACCGGCGCCGCCGCCAAAGAACGACGAGAACAAGTCGTCCATGCCCATACCGCCAAAGATATCGTTGATATCGACGTAGCCCGAACCACCAGGGCCGTCGGCAGTGCCGTAACGGTCGTAGTTAGCACGCTTCTGCTCATCGGAAAGAACGGAATAGGCCTCGTTGAGCTCCTTGAACTTGGCCTCGGCCTCGGGGTCGTCCGAAACATCCGGATGTACGGTACGGGCCTTCTTTAGAAACGCACGCTTAATCGTCCGCGCGTCGGCATCCCTGTCGACGCCAAGCACCTCGTAGTAATCCCTATTTTCCGACACGACCGAATCCTTCCGACTTTCATTATTGTCACAGTGCGTCCTATACCCAAGCTGGGCCGACCGCAAACAGAGGGTTTGATGTTATTGCATTTGGTACGGCGAAAGCATGGCCCGTTGCGAGCAGCTTGCAAACCAAACCGACACGAGCGCGAACATGAAGCCGTTGGCAAAACCGTTGGCAAACTGCATCGCACCGCGTTTCCACCACAGCAGGCTGCGATGAAGCACACCGTCCGAAAGCACCATGAACAGGCCCATGGTAAACGGAATAAAGCACATCACGGCAAAGGCCGAGAACACGCCCGAGATGGCCGAGAGTACCAAAAACGGCGCCACGATGCCCATCAGGTAAAAACCGGTACGAGCTTTTCCTTCCAAGCGCTCGGCCTCAACATGAGCGCGGCCGACCAAGTCGCCGCCCGCGGCACCGTTGGTGCCAGCATGACCCATGCCGCTAATGCGGACCTCGTCGCCATCGTGCGTGCCGGCAGGAAACTCAATTGTCTGCTCGGAGGTCACACGGGTCCGCCCGCTGCCGCCGCAATCGGGGCAGGGGTCGGCGACGACCTTACCGGAACCGCCGCACTCGGGGCAGACTGACTGAAACGTGCCCGCACCAAACAGGAAGGACAGGTCGACGTCGATGTGGCCGCGGCCGCCGCAGCTCGGGCAGGTATGGGCATGCTCAGAGGAGACAGAACCCGAGCCGCCGCAATGTCCGCATGTATCGAAACGCGTGTAGCGGACGGTCTTGCGGGCACCGCCCTTGGCCTCCTTGGCGTCAAGTTTGATATCGACGACCACATTGGCGCCGTTCTCGGGATTGTAGGCAGCCTGGCCGCGACGCTGCTGGCCCCAGGCGCCACCAAAGGGAAAGCCGCCCTCAAAGGGATTGCCATAGCCTGTGTTGCCGGCGTAGCCGCCACCATAGGGCGAAGCCGTAGGAGCACCGGCAAAGGGATTGCCCGAGCGCATGGCGTCGTAGCGCGCACGTTTTTGCTCATCCGAAAGCACGGCGTAGGCCTCGGAAACCTCTTTAAACTTTTCCTCGGCATCCGGCTCTTTGTTGACGTCCGGATGGAGCTTGCGGGCCTTTTGCTGAAAGGCCTTTTGAATATCACGCGAGGTGGCGTCCTTGGAGACACCCAGAATCTCGTAATAATCTTTTTCGTTCATCGTCGCCATGCGCGGCAACCTCCTGCTCACAGCAGCGTATATATTCCGGTAATTCTACCCGAGCGGCCTAAGCTAGATCCCAAAACAGTTCGAACAGAACATTTCCATCGAGCCAGCCCAAGTGTGTCGGCGCCAGACGAGCTCGAACATAGCCCGCGACGACATGTGCCGAAGTGAAAGGTCCCTCATGGACCCCGAGCGTCTCGGGCACCCAAGTGGCAAGGCCCAACTCGAGCGCGCGATCGCAAGCAGCTGTCAGCTCGCCCGTTGGGATGACGCAAGCCGTACGAACCAACAGATCGGACGCAATACCACGCGTCATGCGACAAGCGAGCATCAGGTCTTCAGCCGCAGCCTCACGCTGCGACAGATATTCGGCCTCGAACGCCGTCGCGTCATCGTTACGTTGCACCAGACGCACGCGACACGAATCGCCTCGAGAAGACACGCCGGGGAACAAACCTGCAAGACGGTCGAAATCCTCGGCGTCGAGCATGCCCGCGGCAGAACGACCCAGGCCCAGGTAGCCCCGTCCGGTCCAGTAGGCAATGTTATGGGCACACTCATGGCCGTCGAGCGCGTAGCTCGCCACCTCATAGGGGTGATAACCGGCCGCACCCAGATGCTCACGCGCCACATCCATGCAGGCGGCCTGAAAATCCTCATCAGGCTCGAGCGACTCGTTGCGGCACGCCATGCGATAAAGGGGCGTCCCCTCCTCAAGCGTGAGCGGGTAGACCGAAACATGATGCGGAGCCGCCGCCAGCACGCCATCGAGCGTGCGCTTCCAACTCGCTGCGGTCTGCCCGGGAAGTCCGCACATAAGGTCGCACGACACGTCAAGCCCAGCGTTCTTGACCGTCGCGATGGCGGCGAGCGCCCGATCGGCATCGTGAATACGGCCGATGGCGGTAAGTTCGGTGTTATCGAGCGTTTGCACGCCCAGAGAGACGCGTGTGACACCAACCTTGGCAAGCGCAGCGGCAAGCTCGGCGGTCAGCGACTCAGGATTGGCCTCGCAGGTAAACTCAACAGGGGCGCACGACGCACGAATACGCCGCGCCAGCTCCACCAAGCGCTCCCCCGCCAGCGACGGCGTACCGCCGCCAACATAGACAGTGCGGATCTGGTCAAGGGCCCCAGCTTTGCCAAAAGCATCGAGGCGCGCGTACAACTGCTCAAAATAGGCATCGAACGCAGCGCTCAGGTCGCACGGAGCAAAACTGCGCGAGTCAAAGTCGCAATAGCGGCATTTATGAGCGCAAAACGGCACGTGGACATACAGCGCGGTAACGGCCACCCTTAAGCCTCCAGCGGATGAGGGGGCACCGATTCGCCGGCGGCAAGTGCGGCCTCGCAGGCCACCACATCGCGCTCGATCTCATCGACCAGCGCCATAAACTCCTCGTATGTGGAACAGCGCACCACATGGGCACGCCAAGCGGCAGCATGGGGCATGCCTTTTAAGTACCAGCTTGCGTACGTACGTGCACGCGACATGAGCGGCAGGAGCTCATGCGTCAGCGTTAGGTGCTCACGCAGGGCGTCTAGGCGCTCGACGGAGCTGCGCACCGGCACCGGTACGCCATCGAGCGCAAGGGCTCGAGCATCGCCAAAGACCCAGGGATTACCGTAGATACCGCGCGCGATAAACACCGCGCTGGCACCCGAGCCTTGCAGATGCTCAGCAGCGTCCTCGGCCGAGAACACATCGCCCGAACCGATCACGGGAATCTCGACGGCGTCGACCACCTCATCGACGACCGACCAATCGGCCTGCCCTGTGTAGAGCTGCGTGGCGCAACGACCATGCACCGCCACCGCGGCGGCTGCCAACCTTGCC
>CABUBS010000137.1 GCA_902489855.1 uncultured Collinsella sp. | reverse complement strand
TCGCGCCGCTTCGATCGCGCCGAGGCCGCCATCGGCAACACCATCACGCTCTTTATGGGTGTCTCGGTAGTACTGGCCGCGTTCTTGCTCGCGCTGTGCCCGCAGATCGTGGCACTCATCGGCACGCCGGCCGAAGCCGTCGAGGGCACTGCCGCCTACCTGCGCATCTGCTTTATCGGCATTCCGTGCATCGCTGCGTACAACATCCTTTCGGCCATCTTTCGCGGCCTGGGCGATTCGCGCTCACCCATGTACGTGATCGGCGTGGCGTGCATCATCAACATCGCGCTCGACTTTCTGTTTATTGGCCATATGGGGCTCGGCCCCGTGGGCGCGGCGCTCGGCACGGTGATCGCACAGACGGCAAGCGTTGCCCTCGCACTCGTGTGGCTCAAGAGTCGCCGCACGCATATCCACCTCAAACGCAGCGACCTGCGCCCCCAGCCCGAGGTGCTCGGCAGCATCCTTAAAATCGGCGTACCCGTGGCCGTGCAGGACGGCTGCATTCAGATAGCGTTTATGTTCATCACCGTTATTGCCAACCACCGCGGCCTGGTCGACGCCGCCGCCGTGGGCTTGGTCGAGAAGATGATCAGCTTTTTGTTCATCGTGCCGAGTTCCATGGGCGCCACCGTCAGCGCGCTCACAGCGCAAAACGCCGGCGCGGGCAAGGGCGACCGCGCACGTCAGGTGCTCAAAGACGCCATGACCATCTCGGTGGTGTACGGCTGTCTGATCACGGCGCTCATGTGGCTGGTGGCACCGGCGTTTCTCGGCTTTTTTGCCAAGGACGCCGCAGTGGTCGCAGCCGGCACCGGCTATATGCGCAGCTATATTTTCGATGCGATCTTCGCCGGCATTCACATTTGCTTTAGCGGCTTTTTCGCCGCGTACGGCAAGAGTTACATCGGCTTTGCGCATAACGTGCTGGCCGTGGCACTCATTCGCGTGCCGGGCGCGTGGCTGCTGTCGAACGCCTATTCCGACACGCTGTTTCCCATGGGTATCGCCTCGCCGTGCGGGTCAATTCTATCTGCAGTCATTTGCGTGGTGGCGTTTACGGTGCTCAACCGCCGCGGCACTTTTGACAAGCTCGTGGCGTAGCGGGGCGACGCGATCCCTGGCGCCCCTCCCCTGCTTTTTTCCGAAAGGAGCGGTCCTGTGACCGACGCACACGCTGAACATACCGACGGCCTGCTCCGCATTGGCGAGGTGGCACGCCTGTTTAACCTGAGTGTGGGCACGCTGCGCCATTACGAGCAGATAGGGCTGCTGGAGCCGGCGCGCATCGATCCGGTGAGTGGGTACCGCTACTACGGATCACGGCAGCTCTCCACCCTCAACACCATCAGTCACCTGCGTGTTCTCGACTTGCCGTTGGCACAAATCCGTGAGTTTGTGACCACACGTGATGTGGACCTCATGCAGCGGCAACTGGCCCAGCAGCAGGAGCTCATCGAGCGCAAGCGCCGCGAGCTCGAACGCGTGTCGTGCAAGATCGATAGCCGACTTGCCCTGCTGCACGATGCGTTGAACACCGAGCTTGATGCTATTTGCGCAATCGATGCGCCCGAGCTTCGTTGCGCCGTATTGCGCGAACGCGTCAACCCTACCGATGCCTATGCGCTGGAGTGGCAGATTCGTCAGCTGCAGAAAGGCCAGCACGAGACGTTTGTTTTTCTGGGCAACTTGGGCGTGGGCATCGCACCCGAGCGCCTTGCCGCCGGCGACTTTGATGGCTACGACGAGGTCTTTTTGCTGTTGGATGACACGGACGACTACCTGGGGGACCTCGAAGTTCGGCCCGCCGCACGCTGCCTGACCGTAAGCTTCCGCGGCACGCATGGGCAAGCGGCTTCACGTTACGAGCAGTTGCTCGGCTATATGCGTGAGCACGACCTGACACCCACCGGTCCCTCGCGCGAGATCGCCCTCATTGACGACATCATCAGCGACGATCCGGCGACCTACGTGACGCAGATCACGGTGCCTGTTACCGCATCCAAATAAAAACCGCCCGGAAAGCGTTAAGCTCTCCGGGCGGTTCTTCTATCTGGCTATCAATGCCTTAAGCCTGGGGCACCTCACCGGTAGCGAGAATCTGCTCGAGCGCATCCTCGTCCAGCACGGGCACACCCAGCTGCACGGCCTTGGTGAGCTTGGAGCCCGCTTTGGGACCGGCGACCAGATAGCTCGTCTTCTTTGAAACACTGCCCGAAACCTTGGCGCCGAGCACCTTGAGCGCCGCGCCCGCCTCGTCGCGCGTGCGGTTGACGAGCGCGCCCGTGAGCACGAAGGTCAGACCCGCGAGTGGCTGTGCGTCGGCGAGCTCGCCTGCCACGCCAGCGTCGGCTGCGGCTTGCGCGTGCGCGGCACCCAAGTCGACCTCGAGCGACAGGCCCGCCTGGCGCAGGCGCTCCAGCACGGCAAGGTTCTCGGGCACGGCCAGGAACTGTTTGACGCTCGCCGCAATCTTGGGACCAATGCCCTCGCACTCGGCGATGTCCTCTTCGCTCGCCAAGATGAGCTTGTCAATCGACAGGAATCGCTCGGCGATGACCTCGCCCACGCTCTTGCCCACGTGGCGGATGCCCAGGGCAAACAGCACGCGACCGAGCGGCTGGCTCTTGGACTTGTTGAGCTCGGCGATGATTTTCTCGGCCGTCTTGAGGCCCACCGGAATGGGATCGCCCTTCTTGACGCCCTTTTTGCTGTTGGAGCTGGCGTACACGCGGCCCGTGTCCAGGCCGGCGATGTCGTCGACCGTGAGCTGGTAGAAGTCCGCGACGTCGTGAATCAGGCCGGCGGCGATCATCTTGTCGACGATCTCGTCGCCCAGGCCGTCGACGTCCATGCAGCCACGGCTCACCCAGTGGAGTAGGCGCTCTTTGAGCTGCGCGGGGCAGTCGATGGACACGCAGCGGTAGGCCACCTCGCCATCCTCGTGAACCACGGGGCTGCCGCACACGGGGCAGACCTCGGGCATGTGCCAGTCGACCGAATCGACCGGGCGCTTGTCGAGCACCGGGCCCACAACCTCGGGAATCACGTCGCCCGCCTTGTGCACGATGATGGTGTCGCCCTCGCGCACGTTTTTGCGGCGGATCTCGTCGATGTTGTGCAGCGTGGCGCGCGCGATAGTGGAGCCGGCAACCGTCACCGGGTCGAACTCGGCGACCGGCGTGAGCACACCGGTGCGGCCCACCTGGATGCGAATCTCGCGCAGGACGGTCTGCTTTTCCTCGGGCGGGAACTTAAAGGCAATAGCCCAGCGCGGTGCGCGAGCGGTAAAGCCCAGGTCGAGCTGCTGCTGGAAGCTGTCGACCTTTACGACCACACCGTCGATGTCGTAATCCAGGTCACCGCGGTGCTCGAGCGCCTGGGCACAGAACTCGTGGACCTCGGCCGGCGTGGCGCAGCGTGCCACGTTGGGGTTGACGCTAAAGCCGGCGCTACGCAGCCAGTCCAGAAACTCGCGCTGGCTGTGGACGTGCAGCGGATCAGTATCGGCGATGGCGTAGATAAAGGTGGCCAGATCGCGGCGCGCCGTGATCTTGGGGTCCTTTTGGCGCAGGCTGCCGGCGGCGGCGTTGCGCGGGTTGGCGAAGGGGTCGCGGCCCTCGGCATCGGCCTCTTCATTCAGACGAACAAAGCTGCCCTTAGGCATATAGACCTCGCCGCGCACTTCGATAGTACGCTCGCGGTCGGCGCCCATATGAGCGAGCGCCGGCTCGGACAGGTGCATGGGCACATCCTTGATGGTACGCACGTTGAGCGACACGTCCTCGCCCGTGGTGCCGTCGCCGCGCGTGGCGGCGCGTACGAAGGTGCCGTTTTGGTAGGTAAGGGCCACGCCCAGGCCGTCGATCTTGAGCTCGCAGGTATAGGTGACACTACCGGCACCGAGCGCATCCTCGGTACGCTGGAGCCACGCGTCGAGTTCGTCCAGGTCCATGGCATCGTCCATGGAATACATGCGTGCCATGTGCGTTACCGGCGTAAACTGCTCGCTCACGTATCCGCCCTCAACGAGCATTTTGTCAAAGGCGGCGTCCGTGATCTCGGGCGCGTCGAGCATGTAGTAGCGGTACGCGTGGTAATCGAGCTCGTGGCGCAGCTCGGCTGCACGCGCTGCCGCCTGGGCACGGGCGTCGGTCGGTGCGGCGGCATCCGCGCTCGCGGGCGTTTCGGTATCGATGTCCACACCGTCACCAAACAGGCTCGATTGCTCCATAGCGGCACTCCTTCGCTCGATTTCAAACGGATACAAGAGTACCACCGGTCGCGATGGGGTCGAATAACCCTTTCGAACCGCACCGAATCGGCAGCCGCCAGACTGGGGCGGATCGCGCGATCAAACCATGCCCTTGCCGTTTCTAAATGATCCGTTTTCCTCCGTCCCCAACGGATCAATAAGAAAAGAGGGGCTGTCCTGCGTTGGCGGGACAGCCCCTCTGGCTTCGATATGTGCGATACGGTTCGTTAGAAACCCTGGCCGTAGCCTTGACCCTGGCCCTGGCCCTGCTGGCCCAGCAGCTCCTCCAGGTACTGGCGCAGCTGTTCATCGGTAATACCACCGTTGCCGGTGTCGGTCGCGCTGTCGTTCTGCTGCTGGTTCTGCAGCTCCTCGTCGGAACCCAGCTCGACCGTGACCTTCTTCTCTTCCTTGCCGCGCATGAGCGTGATCTCGACCTTCTCGCCCACCTCGTGGCTGCGTAGTGCGATGATCAGGCCATCGGCGCTCGAAATCTCATCGTCGCCCAGCTTGGTGATGACGTCGCCCTCCTGAATGCCGGCCTTGGCGGCGGGACCGTCCTCGACGACGCTTGCCACGTACGCGCCGCTATCGGTGCTCAGCTTGTTGGTGCGGGCGTTGAGCGCATTGACGCTCGAAAGCGTAGCGCCCATGTACGGATGCACCGGCGTCTTGCCGTCGATGATCTGGTCGGCAATGTTCTTGGCGTAGTTAACCGGAATGGCAAAGCCCACGCCCGAGCTGGAGCCCGAGTAGCTCTCGATAAGCGAGTTGATACCCACAAGCTCGCCATTGTCGTTGACGAGCGCGCCGCCGGAGTTGCCCGGGTTGATGGCGGCATCGGTCTGGATCATGTTGGCGTAGATGGTGTTGCCGCTGGTAGAGCTCATGGCCGTGGAGCGATACAGCGCCGACACGATGCCCGTGGAGACGGACTGCTCGTTGCCGAACGGCGAACCGATGGCCATGACCCACTCGCCCACGTTGAGCTTGGAGGAATCACCGATCTCAATCGGCGTGAGCTTGGAGGCGTCGGCGTCCTTGAGCTTGATGACGGCCAGGTCGCTCGAGGCGTCGTTTCCCACGAACTCGGCCTCATAGGTGGTGCCGTCGTCCATGGTCACCACGTACTGGTCGTAACCATCGACCACGTGGTTGTTGGTGAGGATGTGGCCCTCGGTATCGAGCACCACGCCCGAACCGACGCTGCCCGAACCATCCGACTCGTCGGCAGACTGCGAAAGCGAGCCATTCTGGCTGCCGCTCGAAGTGGCGGGCT
>CABUBS010000136.1 GCA_902489855.1 uncultured Collinsella sp. | reverse complement strand
CAGTACCGTAAAATGCGCGAGATATCGCGCTGGCAGGATGACCCCAAGGGCGGTGCGGGCCGCTGGCTTTCGGAAGCCGAGCTTTTTTACCGCCAGGGCCTGCTGATGGCCGATTTTGAGGACGACTGCCCCTACAGCGGCACCTTTAAGTCGTACTTTCCCACCTACAACGCCATGAGCGACCGGCAGCTGCGCGGCTACTTTACCTGGCGTGCCCAAGTGCGCCGCGGAACCGTCGAGGAAACGTCTACGTCCTTTGCCTTTCTGTATCTCTATGAGCTGATTTGCGGCATTGGCGTAGATGACCCGCTCGACGGTTTTAACAAGATCAAGGCCTTTTGGGATGTCTATCGCGCCTTCGAGCCCGGCATTGATCGGTTTGCACGCGTGTGGTTGCAGGATTACGCCGTATTCCATGGGCTCGACCCCAAGCTGCTCCGCGACTCTAAAACCGTCATGTTCGATAACGCCCTTATCGAACTGCGGCGCGCGGCACGAGACCTTGTACCGGCACCGGCACCGTCCGGCCAGACCCCAAAGCGTCGCAAAACCTCCGAGCCCACGCTCCCCCTTCCGCCCGATGAGGTGCGCGAGGAGCGACTCATGGCCGCCATCAACGCCCTCTCCACGTACAACCTAAGTAACTCGCGGCTCGACCGCAGCCACCACCGCGATCTGCGCCACGTGGCATGCGCCGTGTATGTCCGCATGGTGCGCTACTATGACACGCACCGAAAGACCGGCATCGTGGCGAGTTTATTTGGGGAGGAGACGGCCATGCCCTACACCATGTTTGCCTCGGCCGTATTCTTTGCGCCCGAGCACCACGAGGACTGCGAATACCGTCTGGATCCTATCCATATCTACCGTTGCCAAAACGGCTTTTGGGAATGCATGCGTATCCACGGTAGTAGGCAAAAGAGCAGCAAGCTCGGTGAAATGATGCGCGCCTGCGACCAACGCTTGCGCCTGGCGCTGGACCCCGCCCATCCCCTTAAGGAAGAAAAGGTCCCCAAATATCTGGCCAAGATTATCGATGACGAGATTGTGGCATGGCTTTCGTGGGACGCCGCACACCAGCCCGTCAAGATCGATATCGATCTGAGTCAGCTGGGGCATATCCGAAGTGCCGCCGCGCAGACGCGCGAGGCGCTTTTGATCGACGAGGAACGCGAGGACGACACGACCGCGGATGTCGAGGAAGCGGACTCTGGGCAACCGGAAGCCGAACCCGTGGCCAACATGATTGTCGAGCCGGTCGCGGCGCCCATGGAACAGGACGAGGCTGACGAGCCGACCATCTCAACCGAGCAGTTTGGCGTCGTAGCCCCGCTCCTCGCGCCAGCGCCCGCACCCGCGATGGCCATGTCCGCCGACACCGCGTCTGCACTCGTCCCCGCCGCAGAAGGCTACCTTCGTGCGTTGCTCGAGCAGAACGCGGCGCAGGCAGCATCGGCTGTGGCGCGGTCGGACCAAAGCGAAGATATGCTCGTCGATAGCATCAACGAAGCGCTCTTTGACCTGGTGGGCGACACCGTTATTGAATTTGGCGCGACAGGACCACAGATTATCGAGGACTACGAAGCAGACGTGAGAGGATACCTAGACCATGAGTGATACCGCATCCGCAGCGCCCCGCGTGCCCAAGCGCGTCGCCGCCGTCATTCTCAACTCGCTCAAAGGCGGCGTCGTCCCGCGCATCGGCCTTCCCTACATTACCGTGGGACGCGAGGTCGAGATCCGCGCCTTGCTCACCGACCTAAGCCTCATCGCCGATGGCGGCGCAAGTTTTCGCTTCCTAGTCGGTCGCTACGGCGCGGGCAAGAGCTTTTTGCTCCAAACTATTCGCACGCACGCCATGGGCGAGGGCTTTGTCGTCGCCGATGCCGACCTTTCGCCTGAGCGCCGGCTGCAGGGTGGCCAGGGCCAGGGCCTGGCCACCTATCGCGAGCTCATCCGCAACATATCGACCAAAACGCGCCCCGAGGGCGGTGCACTCAACCTTATCCTGGATCGTTGGGTCGCCTCGTGCGCCGATGCCGACGAGTCGGCCATCAATGCCCAACTCGCTCCGCTCGAGGAGATGGTCCACGGCTTCGACTTCACCCGCATGCTCCGCGGAGGGTGACGAAGAGAGCATGAGCCGCATGACCAAATGGATTCGCGGCGAGTACCGCACCAAGAGCGAGGCACGCGCTGAGCTGGGCTCCTCGACCATCATCAGCGATGACGACTGGTACGACTACGTTAAGCTCATTGCACGCTTTTTGGTCTGCAGCGGATACAAGGGCATGCTGGTGCTCATCGACGAACTCGTAAACCTGTACAAGATTCCCAACGCCATCACGCGCCAGTACAACTACGAGAAAATCCTCACCATGTACAACGACACGCTCCAGGGCAAGGCGCAGTACTTGGGCATGATCATGGGCGGCACGCCGACCTCCATCGAGGACCGCCGCCGCGGCGTATTCTCCTACGAGGCTCTGCGCAGCCGGCTCGCTCAGGGTCGCTTTGCACGCGAGGACCTTAAGGACATGCTCGCGCCCATCATCCGCTTGCAGCCGCTCACCTACGAGGAGCTACTGGTGCTGATCGAAAAACTCATGCAAATTCACGCCGGCTACTTTGGCTGGACGCCCACGCTTACCGAGAACGACTTGGTGGACTTCCTCAAGATTGAGTTTGGCCGCGTGGGAGCCGATACGCACTTGACACCGCGTGAGGTCATCCGTGACTTTATCGAGCTGCTCGATATCCTGTGTCAGAACCCCGATGCAAATGTGGCCGAGCTGCTGCAAAGCGTCGGCGGCGACGCGCTGGCGCCGGCAGCCGCAACAGGCGACGCCGGCACCGCAGGCGGCGACCGCAACTTCGCCGAATTCACCATCTAACCTGCCAAAAAGGGACAGGTTTATTTTGGCAGGTTTTATCTGGGCAAACGTCGAGGCAGTAATGCAGCAAGCCACTGCCCACCGCGTTGAGAGATTCATTTTTGAAAGGAGGCCCCGTGAACGCCTTTGACCGCTACGCCCCGTTTATCCAAGACTTCATCTACTCCCACGATTGGGAGAGTCTACGCTCCATCCAGGTTGCAGCAGCTGATGCCATCTTTAACACTCAGGACAATGTGCTCCTGACGGCATCCACGGCTTCCGGCAAAACCGAGGCAGCCTTCTTTCCCATCCTGACCGAGTTTTGGGAGAACCCGCCCGCGAGCGTTGGCGCCCTCTACATCGGCCCCCTCAAGGCACTCATCAATGATCAGTTCGTCCGCCTCAACGACCTGTGCGAAGAGGCCGATATCCCCGTCTGGCACTGGCATGGCGATGTTTCGCAGTCGCACAAGGCTAAGCTCATCAAAAAACCGAGCGGTATCTTGCAGATTACGCCCGAGTCGCTCGAGGCGCTCCTGATCCATAAGCACATGGCGATCCCGCGCATGTTTTGCGACCTGCGCTATGTGGTTATCGACGAAGTCCATTCGCTCATGCGCGGCGACCGCGGCGGGCAGACGCTCTGTCTTATCGAGCGCCTCTCGCGCATGGCAGGCGTGCAGCCCCGCCGCATTGGCCTTTCGGCCACCATCGGCGACCCCGAGCGCACGGGCGCCTTTCTCTCGCAGGGAACGGGGCGCGACTGCGTTATCCCCCGCTTTGAGGAACCGCGCCGCGTGTGGCGCATCTCCATGGAGCACTTCTACAACTCGGGCCCCCAGGCGCAGCAGCGGGGATTCGAGAGCATGGGTCCTCAAGAGGCCGAAGTGCTTGCGTGCGAGCGTATTGAGACGGCGGCGCCCGCGGCGCTGCCCGCATCCGGACAAGACATGTGCCGCAGCGGACAGCTTGCACAGGAAGAACGCCGTCAACGTCGCGAGCAGGCGCGGGGCAAGGCCGCTCCCAAAGACCGTCGCACTTCCTCGGCCCCCAAGGGCGAAGTCGACATCCCACGAGCGACCGAGCAGGCGCTTCTCAACCCCACCGACACGGCGCCCGACAACGCCGACCCCGGTATGGGCTATATCTTTGAGCATACGTGCGGCCGCAAGTGCCTGGTCTTTGCCAACTCGCGCGAGGAGGCAGAGGCCGTGTGCTCCATGCTGCGCAGCTACTGTGAGAACCGGCACGAACCCGACCGCTTCCTGATCCATCATGGCAACCTCTCGGCATCGCTACGCGAGACGGCCGAGGAGCTCATGCGCGACGAGGAGCAGGCGCAGACAACCGTCACCACCTCTACGTTGGAGCTCGGTATCGATATCGGCCGCCTGGAGCGCGCCTTCCAGATTGACGCGCCGTTTACCGTCAGCTCCTTTTTGCAGCGCATGGGGCGCACAGGCCGTCGCGACCTTCCGCCCGAGATGTGGTTTGTCATGCGTGAGGAAGAACCTGAGCCGCGCACGATGATGCCCGAAACCATTCCCTGGAAGCTCCTGCAGGGTATCGCGCTCGTACAACTCTATCGCGAGGAAAAGTGGGTCGAGCCGCCCGAGCTCGATCGACTCCCCTACAGCCTGCTCTATCACCAGACTATGTCGACCCTCGCCAGCACCGGCGAGCTCACGCCGGCCGAACTTGCCCAGCGCGTGCTCACGCTCAGCTATTTCCACCGTGTCTCGGCAGACGATTACCGCGTGCTGCTACGTCACCTCATTAAGATCGACCATATCCAGGTCACCGAAGGTGGCGGGCTCATCGTGGGTCTCGCGGGCGAGCGCATCATCAACAACTTTAAGTTCTACGCCGTGTTCCAGGAAAACGAGGAGTTTACCGTCCGGAGCGAATCGGCCGAGCTGGGCACGATCGTTAATCCGCCCCCGCCCGGTGAGCGCATCGCCATCGCCGGACACTGCTGGATTGTCGAGGAAGTGGACTGGAAGCGCCACACTGTCTTTGCCACGCAGGTCAAGGGCCGGGTGCCGGCCTACTTTGGCGACTGCCCCGGCGACATTAACACGCATGTGCTCGAGCGCATGCGCAAGGCGCTCAACGAGCAC
The DNA here is from genome assembly GCA_902489855.1 of uncultured Collinsella sp. GTDB lineage: Bacteria > Actinomycetota > Coriobacteriia > Coriobacteriales > Coriobacteriaceae > Collinsella. Next base: position 650 of record CABUBS010000136.1, on the reverse strand, counting down.
GCGACATATCCGTACCTTATGGGTAACGCACGGGCCCGCTTGGCGCAGGCTCGTCATACGGCCGAGATTTCGGGGGCGGGAACCAAGCCGCTCATTAACCTGGGCGGCGATACCTGGGTGCTCTTCCCCTGGTTGGGCAGCTTCGCCTTCCTAGCACTCGAGCGCATGCTTAAAATCAAATGCGCCGCTGAGCTGGGCCTTCGCGGACTCGACCCGTCACGCCCGTACTTTATGCAGTTTAAGATGAAGGCCGACGAGGAGACGTTCTTTGAGGTGCTCGCCGCCGAGACCGAGAAGGACTTCGATCCCATCGAGCTCGTCTATCCTGGCGAGGTGCCTTACTTTGACCGCTACGACGAATTCGTTCCCGAGGAGCTCGTGCGCAAGGGCTTTGCCGAAGGCGTGCTCGACATAGAGGGCATGAAGCAGCGCGTTCACGGCTGGCGCGACCACGCCTAAGACCAGTCTTTTTTGGGACGGGGAGACTTACTTGTCGTGAAGGACGGTGCCGAGGAAGTCGGTGTCGAAGGGCACGGCTTCGGCAAAGGCGTAGTCGCCGTCGCTGGCGATGAGCAGGTAGTTTTCCTCGCCGCTGAACTTCGCATCGCCACATGGGACCACCCAGGCGTGGACGAATACCTCGAGTGCCG
>CABUBS010000135.1 GCA_902489855.1 uncultured Collinsella sp. | reverse complement strand
ACCAGATCGGCCCACTCATCGACGGTAAAGTCGCGCTCGGGGCAGGCACCGGTAAAGTGATAATCGACCTCGTTGGCACCGCAGGCCCACTGTTTGGACTCGCGCAGGCTCTCGTCGCAGACCAGACGAATGCCATCGGGCAGGTTAACCGGTCCGATAAAGCCCTTGTGCAGACCGTTCGCCTGAAGCTCCTCGTCGGTCATCATGCGATAGCCCTTGCCAAAGACGTGCTCGGCCTTGCAATCGTTGAGCTCGTGATCGCCCGGAACAATGGCCACGACCGGCTTGCCCTCGGCGTCGATGAGTGCCAGCGACTTGCGCGTGCCGTTCTCGGGGAACCCAAAGAACTTAGCAACAGCCTCAATGGTGCCCATGCCCGGAGTCTCAACCTTGGTGAGCGTACCGTCACCAGGACCCTCGGTCACGACGACCTTGGTGCTTGCAGCCTCGTCATCGGCAGCGAAGCCGCAATCGTCGCAGTAGACGAGCGAAGCCTCGCCGGCGTCAGCCAAAGCCATGTACTCGACGGAGGTATCGCCACCGATCTCGCCAGAATCGGCGACGACGGGCAGAGCCTTGATGTAGCAGCGCTCGCAGATATTGGCGTACGCCTGCTTCATCTTGTCGTACTCCTCCTGCAGGCTCTCCTGCGTGGCGGAGAAGCTGTAGGCGTCCTTCATGATGAACTCGCGGCCGCGCATCAGGCCAAAGCGGGGACGGAACTCGTCGCGGAACTTGTCCTGAATGTGATACAGGTTGACGGGCAGCTGCTTATAGGAGCGTAGCTCGTTGCGCACCAGGGCCGTGACGGTCTCCTCGTGCGTGGGGCCCAGGACGAACTCGCGACCATGACGGTCGTCAAAGCGCACAAGCTCCTTGCCATAGGCGTCGATGCGGCCGGACTCGCGCCACAACTCGGCGTCGACCATGATAGGCATCATAAGCTCCTGGGCGCCGGCAGCGTCCATCTCGTCGCGCACGATGTTCTCGATCTTACGGATCGAGCGCCAGGCAAGCGGCAGGTAGGAATAAAGGCCGGCGGCCTCCTTGCGGATCATGCCGGCACGGAGCAGCAGGCGGTGACTGGCGAGCTCAGCGTCCGCCGGATCCTCTTTAAGCGTCGGCGCATAGAGCTTAGACATATACATTGCTCGGGTCATTTATTTCTCCTCAATAAGCTTGTCGACCTCTGCCATAAGCGCGTCGACAATTTGGTCCTCAGCTACTTTACCAATGATCTGGCCATGCGAAAAGAGCAAGGCCTGACCACGTCCGCAAGCAACGCCCAGGTCGGCATCAGAAGCCTCGCCGGGGCCATTAACGGCACATCCCATAACGGCAATCGAAAGCGGCGCGGTATAGTTCTTAAGCCGCTCGGTTACTTCCTCGGCAATGGGAATAAGGTTAACCTGGCAGCGGGCGCACGTGGGGCACGAGACAATCTCGGGGCCACGGCGACGCAGGCCCAACGACTGCAGAATACCCCAGGCAACCGGCGGCTCCTCAACCGGATCGGCTGTGAGCGACACACGCATGGTGTCGCCAATGCCTTCGGAAAGCAAGATACCCAAGCCTACAGAGCTCTTGATGGTGCCCTGGAGCTTGGTCCCCGCCTCCGTCACGCCCAGGTGAAGCGGAACGTGGGGAATCTCACGCGACAGGGCTCGATAGGTATCGAGCGTCGTTTGCACGCTATGGGCCTTGGCCGAAAGCACAATGTTCGTAAAGCCGCGGTCCTCAAAGTGCTTGACGAAGCGCTCGCTCGACATCACGAGCTTTTCGGGCTGCGTGAGGTCGTCGCGCTCGGCGATATCCTGCTCAAGCGAACCAGCGTTGACACCGATGCGAATTGCGCAGCCCGCAGCACCCGCGGCATCGATGACAGCATCGACCTTGGCCCAATCGCCGATATTACCGGGATTGATGCGGAGCTTGGCGGCACCGGCCTCCACAGCGCCAATGGCCAGCTTGTGGTTAAAGTGGATATCGGCAACGATTGGCACCGGAGACTCGGCACAGATGGTGCGGAAACCCTCAAGCGCGGCCTCGGTGGGCACGCTCACACGCACGATATCGCAGCCAGCCTGCGCCAACGCGCACACTTGCGCAAGCGTTGCCTGGGCATCAGCGGTATCGGTGCAGGTCATGGATTGGACCACCACCGGCGCGCCGCCACCGATCTGCACACCGCCCACATGCACGGGGCGCGTCAACTCGCGAGGCAAAGGATGGGATAAAGACAATCCAAACACTCCCCTACAGAATAAATCGAAGGATGTCGGAACGAAGCATATAGACAAACAGCAGCGCAAAGAGCGCGATGCCCACATAGCTCACAATCGTCTGGACCTTGAGAGGTAGCTCGCGGCCCGCAATCTTTTGAATGATCTCGATGACCAGCTTGCCGCCATCGAGTGGTGGGATGGGCAGCAGGTTCATAAAGCCAAGCGAGAACGAAATGAGGGCGGCAAACGAAAGGAATGTGGCAGGACCGGCAGCAGCAGCCTGTGAGGACATAACGCTAATACCCACGATCGAAGAAGACTGATCGAGAATCTCCATCGTATGCTGCGGCTGGAGCAGGCGCATCACGCCCTCCGCGGTCTGCACAACATAGGAGAATGACAGACGCGCCGAGGTGATGGGGTCCAAACGGACTACCTGCGTAGAGGCATACACACCTAGGCGCTCGTCCTCTTTGAGCGCAACCGTGGTCGAATGCTGCTTGCCGTCACGCTCGTACTCGATGGCGATATCGTCCTTACCGGCGGCCTTGCCGATGGCATCGTAAACGTTCATCCATGTGGAGCACGATACACCGTCAACCGAAAGGATCGCATCACCAGCCTCGATACCCGCCTTGGCGGCAATAGACCCCTCGTCAACCTGACCGATCACGTTGGTATCGATCGGCACGGTGACGCCCGCAATGGAATAGATGCTCATAAGCAGCAAAAAACCCGTCAGGATATTGACGAGAATGCCCGCGAGCAGCATAAAGGCGCGCTTGAGAAAGCCCTGGCCAAGATAAGTGTGCGAGCGCTCTTGCGCCAAGAAATCAGCCTCGCCGCACGGCAGCTCCCACACATCGCCCTCGGCAGTCGCATGCTCTCGATCGAACCGGCGGCCGTCAAAGGTGGTGTAACCCGCCGCGTCTCGCGGCAGCGTCTGATACTTGGTGGGATAGTAGCTCGGCGAGGGTTTCTCCCCTTCCTCATACCAGGGAGCGATGGAGCCCCAGCCCAGCAACAGAGCACAAGCCTCGAGCACATCCTCCTCGGAAAGCTCGAGCTCGACAGCAAGGTCGGCCACGGTCACGCGACCATGACGGTAGATAGCCGCGAGCACGCGATCGGCGCAGGAGACATCGGTCGGATCCATACCGCAGATGGCAGCGTAGCCACCCAGCAGCAGCGGGGTCACGCCAAACTTGGTTCCAATGCGACGCGACGTGTAATGGATGTCAAAGCGGCACGGCAGGCCCAAAAAGAACTCGGTCACACGGACGCCGCAGGCACGCGCCGCCAAAAAGTGGCCGCCCTCGTGCAAAAACACGAGGACGGAAAGCATCAGCAGGCCCCAAAAGACCGATGAGAGAACGCTCAGAACAGTATCCATAAAACGAAAAAGCAATCCTTATGGGTTAGGAACGGGTTGCGGCGAGTACCTGCGCAGCCTTTTCACGCGCCCACGCATCGATGTCGCGAAGCTGCTCAAACGAATCGACCGCCTGCATATCGTGGGCATCCATGCAGGATTCCACAATGCGATCGATATCGGTAAAACTGCAGCCATCGTGCAGGAAGGCATCGACGGCGACCTCGTTGGCGGCATTGAGCACGCACGGCATGGTGCCACCCGTCTTGCCGGCACGCTCGGCCAGTGCCAGACAGCGGAAGGTATCCATGTCGGCAGCATCAAACGTGAGCTGCCCCAGCTCGCGGAAATCGATACGAGGCGCCGGGGTATCCCAACGCTCGGGATACGAGAACGCGAACTGGATGGGAATACGCATGTCGGAAGCACCGAGATGCGCCATCACGGAGCCGTCGGCAAACTCGACCATAGAGTGAATCTTGGACTGACGCTGCACGACCACGTTAATGAAATCGAGGTCGCAGTTAAACAGATGCATGGCCTCAATGCGCTCCAGGCCCTTGTTCATGAGGGTGGCGGAGTCGATGGTGATCTTGGCGCCCATGGCCCACGTGGGATGTGCGAGGGCATCGGCACGCGTCACGCGATTGAGCTCGTCGCGGGTGCGGCCAAAGAACGGACCGCCCGAGCAGGTGAGCCAAATACAATGAGCCTCGCGTGGGTTCTCCCCCAGATAGCACTGGTAGATGGCGGAGTGCTCAGAGTCGACTGGAATAAGCTGGCCCGGTTGCGCCAACGGCATAAGCAAGTCGCCGCCGACGACGAGGGACTCCTTGTTGGCAAGGGCAAGACGCTTATTCGAGGTCAAGGCCGCATGGCTCGCCTCGAGACCGGCGGCGCCCACAATAGCGACGAGCACGCAGTCGACATCGTCGCGACACGCGAGCTCGCAAACCGCCTGCGCGCCAACGCCGAGCTTCGTTCCCTCGGGCAACTCCTGCAGCACGGCGTCATCGCCATGAGCGACATCGGCCACGGCAACCGCCGGAACCGAGAACTCGCGGGCAGCGGCAACGAGCTCGGAGGTACTGGAGTTAACGGACAGCGCCGTCACCTGCAGGCGATCGGCATGCTGGCGGCACACATCGAGCGCCTGGGTGCCGATAGAGCCCGTACAACCCAGGATGGCAACACGGAGACGTCCATCGGGGCCATACGTCGTCTGGAAGGACATTACAGCACGCCTCCGATCATCAAAAGCAGCTGCGCGGTAATGCAGCCAAAGATAAGCGAATCGCTACGATCGAGCATGCCGCCATGGCCCGGGATAAGGTTGCCGGAATCCTTGACGCCCACACCGCGCTTGATGCGCGACTCGATGAGGTCGCCGATAACGCCCAGGACGGACACGACCACGCCGCACAGCAGCGCATAGGGCAGGCTGAGCTTGTAGAAGTGCGTCGCCCACAGGATGAGCCAAATCAAAACCGAGCCAAGAATGCCGCCAACAAACCCCTCCCAGCTCTTTTTGGGAGAGATCTTGGGGACCATCTTGTGTTTACCGATACGGCTGCCCACGATGTAGGCAAACGAATCGGAGACCCAAAGGGACGCACAAACGCCCACCGAAAGCAGGGCGCCGGCAAAACCGGGCACGGCATCGCGCAGCAGCACGATAGCCGACAGCATAAAGCCAGTGTAGATGGGACCCATGAGCGTCACGGCCACATCAGAGATGCGGGTACGCGGCGACCAGACATACCAAATGCCCACAGCGAGCATCAGGGCAAAAAGCAGGGCATTCAGCAACATCGAATCGCCCAACGCCGACAGCGGAAAGAGTACGGCGGCAGCGATACCCATGCGCTCGTTAGCCATCTTGCCATCGAGCCTCGTCATACGGAAAAACTCATAGCAGCACAGACCGCTCATGACAGAAACAAAGATGGCCGTGGGCACAATACCCAAAACCAAGCACAAGATAAAGACAACGGCGTAGACGATACCGGCGGCGGCACGGGTTTGATCGTTGGGGCCTTGTCGACGCCATT
>CABUBS010000134.1 GCA_902489855.1 uncultured Collinsella sp. | reverse complement strand
CACTTAATGTGGCCTTCGTCTTGCGCAGGACTGCCCGAGCAGGCAATCAAATATATTGCGGGCGGGCACGCGGCCCCGTCGGCTTTACGACAGCGCCACGCCGCCGAGCCAGCCCCAACGCACGCCAGAGCCAGTGCCATAGAAGCTAATAAACGAATCAAGCGACTTAGACGTAATGGCACCCTCGTTGCTCATAACGATGCCGCCGCCAACATAGATACCCACGTGACCGTAGATAAGGCCCGGAGCACCCGTGCCGCTGTGCGATGAGTCGGCAACAATCATGCCCACCTGCAGCGCCGAGCGGTCGGAGCTATAGCACCATGTGTTAAACATATCGCACGCGTTACCGCCAAAGTAGCCAACGCCGGCGTTACGGAAGACATTGGTAACCCACGCCGCGCACCAGTTCTGACCCGGCGAAGGCGTGGAGTAGCACGCGTTGACGACGGCCTGCTGTTTGCCCGAGCCGGCATTCTGTTGCGGAGTTCCGGGCGCATACGATCCGCCACCCGAGTTTGAGCCACCCGAGTAGGAATTGTTCTTGTTCGCGGCAGCCGCGGCAGCGGCAGCCTTCCTAGCAGCCTCCTCGGCCTGGGCGGCAGCGAGGAGCTCGGAATCGCGCTGAGCCATGAGCTCCTTGACGTCGTCGGAAAGACCGTTCAGCACGGTCTGGACTTCTTGCTGCTTGGCCTGCATATCCTGCATCTGAGCCGTCTGCTGGTCCTTGAGTTTCTCCAGGTCGGCCTTTTGTGCTTCGAGCTCGGTCTTCTGTGCGTCGAGCTCAGCCTGAATCGTCTGGATATCCTCGATGGCATCGCGGTCGCTCTTGTTGATCTTCTCAACGTAATGCGCGTTGGCGACGAGTTCCTCAAACGAGCCAGAGGCCAGCAGCAGCGACAGGATGTTCGTGCCGCCGGACTTGTAGCTGGCGGCCACGCGATCGGAAAGGTCGTTGCGCTTCTTCTTGAGCTCGGCCTTCTTTTCATCGATCTGGGCCTGCGTGTCGTCAATCTTGCCCTGGACATTCTCGATGTCGTTGAGGGTCTGGGCATTCTTGTTGGCCAGCGCCGCATACTCATTTGCGATGCTGTCGAGCTGGGCCTGAACCTCGTCGAGCTGGGCCTGGGCGGCATTCAGTTTATCGGTTGTTTCTTTGGAAGCCTCCGCCGCATGGGCGCGAGCGGGCAGGCCAAAAAGAACTGCCGCAGAAGCGGCGCCGAACAGGGCCTTGAGGGCAGCGCGGCGCGAGAGCTCCTGGGAAAGGATGGAATCGCTGTTTGGTGACATATGTACTCCGTTACATGTTTATTTATATGTCGCTCAACTCATACATATTAGCGTACATATGGCGCGTCCCAACGATTTCCACGAACGGCAGGAAACTACAAGGTCAGCGGCTCGTAAGCAAATGCCAAAGATCAGGTTATGCGTACGCAAGCTCTTCTGATGAGTACGTTAGCACAATCCTCTGCTTTTCCCACAGCGCACGATTTGGGCATCCCTGCCTGCGCTATACTCCCCTGAAGAAGTGTTCCTGATTCGATAGGAGACTACATGTCCAAAGCACTCGACCCCAAAGACACCTGCGTCCTCGTTACCGGTGGCGCCGGCTTTATCGGCTCGCACACCGTCGTTCAGCTGCTCGAGGGTGGCTACCAGGTCGTCATCGTCGATGATCTCTCCAACTCCAGCGCCATCGCCGTCGACCGCGTCAAGACCATCGTGGGCGACGAGGCCGCCAAGAACCTCACCTTCTACGAGGCCAACGTGCTCGACCGCGATGCGATGAACAAGATCTTCGATACCCATCAGATCGACCGCGTCATCCACTTTGCCGGCTTTAAGGCCGTCGGCGAGTCGGTGAGCAAGCCCGTCGAGTACTACCACAACAACATCGAGAACACCCTGGTGCTCATCGACGTCATGCGCAACCATGGCTGCAAGTCCATCATCTTCTCGAGCTCCTCGACCGTCTACGGCGACCCGGACAACCCGCCCGTCACCGAGGAGGATCCTAAGAAGCCCGCGACCAACCCCTATGGTTGGACCAAGTGGATGATCGAGCAGATCCTTATGGACGTCCACACCGCCGACCCCGAGTGGGACGTCGTGCTACTCCGTTATTTCAATCCCATCGGCGCCCATCCGTCGGGCCTGATCGGCGAGGATCCCAAGGGCATCCCCAACAACCTGGTGCCCTATGTCGCCCAGGTCGCCGTGGGCAAGCTCGAGGCCGTTCAGGTCTTTGGCAACGACTACCCCACCCCCGACGGCACCGGCGTGCGCGATTACATCCACGTGTGCGATCTGGCATCTGGTCACGTGGCCGCCCTTAACTGGATGAACGGCAAGACCGGCGTCGAGATCTTTAACTTGGGCACCGGCACCGGCACCTCGGTACTCGAGGTCGTCGCCGCCTTCTCCAAGGCTTGTGGCAAGGAGCTGCCCTACGTGATCCGCGAGCGCCGCGCCGGCGACATCGCTGCCAACTGGTGCGATGCCTCCAAGGCCGAGCGCATGATGGGCTGGAAGGCCCAGTACGACATCGCGGACATGTGCCGCGATAGCTGGAACTGGCAGAGCCACAACCCCAACGGCTTCGCCGACGCCGAGTAGCACTCAACCGCGGTAGATTTCTAGGCATATTCCAAAATCTACGGGCCCCGGCCTCCAATGTGAGGTCGGGGCCTTTTAGGAGCTCGTTCTCGGGCTCGAGCTCGCGCATGCACTTGCGGCCGCCGCGACCGGGTGGTTGGTCAGCTCCTTCTTCCTGACCGTCACCCATCTTCCCAGGGTCTTCTCGTTGATGCCGAGGTCGGCTGCCACTTGGGCGATGGGCTTCCCCGACGCGGCGGCGAAGTCTGCGGCCTCGGCGCGGTACCCCGCTGTGTAGGAGGGCCCGTCTGCCATGACTGACACTCCTTTCTTTTTGGCGCTGAAACGATTATCGCCGCTCAACGCCATTCCTCTAAGTCAAGTGTCCTTGAATACGATACAGTTCAAATGGACGAGGAGAATCTGGCGCTCCTCTCGATGAGCCCGGAGAGGTCCCTGGTCGTCACCTTCCCCCGCGCGAACGCGAAGCGGACGGCGGCGAGCCATGTCCTCACCGCGCGTTCCATTTAGGGAGTCCTCGAGAAGTCGATCTCTCTGTGCGATAATCGAGCTATTGAGTCTCGCGAGTTTAGAGCTGGTGATATGCATTGAAAATCAAGATGAAAAACATCGGCAGGGTCGCTGAGGCCGATATCGAGATTAATGGTATTGCCGTGATCGCCGGGGAGAACGGGACGGGGAAAAGCACGGTTGGAAAAGCGCTTTATGCGGCCTTCAACAGCATGTCCGATTCGGAGAACAAAATCGACCGCATGAGGCGCAATAGTGTTGAGCGCGCCATCAGGAAGGCATATGTGGGAAGCCCTCTCGACTCCACGTCTCGCCACAGGCGAACTGCTGGAAGAATGAATAGTTTCATCGACAGGGTTTTTTCGGGCGAGTGCACGAGGGACGAGCTTATTGATGAGATAAAGGAGTATTACGGGGAGGAGATCTCCCGTGAGATCGAATCCGATTTCACAAATGGCGTAGCAGGAGTTGCCGATCAGATTATCGAGATCATGGATATCTCCGATGATGAGGTATTTCGTGCGATTGCGACAAACAGGTTCCGAAGCGAGTTCAACGGCCAGATCAATTCGGTTTTCGGCGAAGAGCCCGGGAAGGTCGAACTCCAGATAAAGGACGCATCTACGGTTTTCTCGGTTGCAAGTGACGAGGTGGCGGAGGTGCACGATAGGAGGGTTTTGCGATTCAGGGCGCATTATCTGGACGACCCGTTCCTGATCGATTCTCTCGGAGGACCCTACGGCCCCGCTTTTCGGTTCAAGCCCCTCCTTGGACACCAGGAGGAGCTGCGGCAAGATTTGATTCAGGCGACCATCCGTAACGATGACAGCGAGTCCTCGCTGTTCGAAGAGATCGCGAAGGAGCGACACCTGAAGGTTCTCATGGACAAGGTTTCCTCCTTATGTCCGGGGCATTTCGAGAGGAGCGAAAGTCGCGGTCACCTTACGTATCTCGAAGAGGGCTTCGCTCGGGGGTTGGAGCCTGGGAACCTTTCTGCTGGCTTGAAGACGTTCGCCATCATGAAGGTGCTCTTGAAGTCCGGCGCGCTAGATGCCGGAGGGACTATTATCCTCGATGAACCCGAGATTCATCTTCATCCTGCATGGCAGCTGGCCTTCGCCGAGATAATCGTGCTGCTCCAGAAAGAGCTCGGGATGCACGTCTTAATGAGCACCCATAGTCCATATTTCCTGAATGCGATCGAAGTGTATTCTAAGAAGCACGCTGTTGATGGATTGTGCTCATATTATCTTGCGGAGACCTGCACTGATGGACGCTCTCGCTTTGCCGATATAACCGGCTCGACTGAGGTCGCCTACGAGAAGCTGGCGGCTCCTTTTGATACGCTTGAGAGGGAGGAGTACGGCCTTGAGTAGCGACCTGTGCGCCTCCTGCCCTCATCCGAACTCTCCCGCGGTGCCAGATGGCAGCGATGGTTGCTCCCGTTGCAGGACCTGTATCCTAAGGGACTGCACGTCGACCATCTCCAAAACATCCAGAGACGGGAGCGTCTCTCTTGTGGATGACGATTTGCCTGTTGTCAATTTTGACTCTGTTAAAGAATGCTACTGCAAGAAGGTCAATAGGTGGATGCAACTCCCGCGCTCCGCCGATGCGCTGTATTGCGATCGGGAAACGTTATATCTAGTCGAATTTAAAAACGGCAGTCTGAAGGAGACGCTGGGGAAGAGGCTCAATCCCAAGGATGACGAAGAGCTTGGTATCAATCTTGGCCAAAGGGACGCCCTCATCGAGAAGTGCAAGGACAGCGTTTTGATCTGCTCGGACCTGTGGGGAAAGAGGACGAGATGGTTTCGCGAGCACTGCGTCTTTGTTTTGGTATACAACGAGGACAAGAACAAGACCGCGTTGAAGCGGGTTGCCAGCTCGATTAGGAAAAAAGCGCGTTTTGGGCTTCCTGACAAATTGAAAGGTTTTTGCGTGAAGGATGTCTTGACGCTAACCGAAAAGGAGTTTTCGACATCGCTCCTTTCAACTTGGCGAGACGCAGAAGAAATCGCGGAGGTCGACGCGTAGGAGACCGAAAAGCATCCGGTGGCTATTTGCTCCCGATATCGATCGTTCGTCTGCAGTCGGTTTTCTTTCCGCTGCGCCCGCCAGTTTGCGATGAGTCGCGCACCGTGTGAAGCTCAACACGGATGAAATACAAATATAATCCCCCCTTGCACTGTGTTGATAAATATTGCTCGTCGAACTCATCTGAACTGGGCTTTCTTGCATAGAACTGCCTGAACCTGAGCGTTTTCGGGTATCGCATTGCCCGATCGAGCACCATCGCGACCTTCTCAAGCTTGTCCTCGGGCGGACTCATAGCCACAGCCCCGCATGTCGTCCCGGTTGGAGCCGGGATGAGCCCTCAGGAAGCACTGCATGAAGTAGCGCATCCGGTTCACGGGCCCCAGCGGGTTCTGGCCGTCGGGAACGCCCTTGAGCAGCTTCGCGTTGTAGTGCTGGCTCTTCAGTGACAGATTGTTGACGGGAGCCGTGTGGCGCCCGGCTTCATGTCGTGGATGAGCGTGGAGCTCTTTTGCTCACCT
>CABUBS010000133.1 GCA_902489855.1 uncultured Collinsella sp. | reverse complement strand
GGCATAATCCCCTCTGCTGCACGCAAATCGGATCTACGTCCAGGGCCGTGGCGTGAGCACTATCGCCAAAAGAGGAATATCTCTGTGTAGATTACGCACAGGGAGCTGCTTCTGTGCTATAGTTCAGGCTTGTTTGTTAACGCGACATGTTCGTTTGTCGCCCAAGGAGGGTCAGTTATGTCCAAAGTTTGCGAAGTTTGCGGTAAGCACCCCGTTGCCGGTCGCTCCATCAGCCACTCTCACCGCGTCACCAACCGTAAGTTCCGCCCCAACATCCAGCGCGTCTACGTCGTCGTCGATGGTCACCGTCGCAAGATGAACGTTTGCTCCACCTGCCTCAAGTCTGGCAAGGTTGCGCGCTCCTAAATAAGGTCTTACCAACAAGTACCTCGGACTCTCCGGGTCAAAGACCTCGCGTTCACATAGAACTTACCAAAGGAGCCCTCCCCTACGGAGGGTTCCTTTTTGCACTCATTGGGGACACACTCATTGGGGACAGACTTACATGAGTGCTTTCACGCATTGGGGACAGACATGAAGCACGCATGCGACGCACTGACTGGCTCCGGCCCCTGCCTCACGCAGCATCCTTCCAGCCTGCAGTTGCCTTGGTCACGCTTGTAGCGCCGATGCCGGTGATACGGGCAATTTGCTTGACCGTGAGATGCGCCCGCCTAAGCCTCAGCAGACACGCATCGCGTTCGGGGCGTGGCAGGGCTTTGAGCAGTGCAGGATCTATGCTCGGCAGAACTTCGCGCGCAACGGAAAGGGCCTCCTCATCGGGGATCCGCCGGCGTGGAAGAACCTCCATTGACCAGATGCGCCCGGCAACTTCCTCGAGATGCTCGCAATAGCAACGGGAGCCACCGACAATATCGAGCATAGGGGCCGCATCACAGATGTCAAAGGGATCATAGCCCAGCTGATACGCCTTATAGCTTGACCAGCGGTACGCATCGAGCGAGTCAAGCGCACCCTTCACGGGATTAAGATGAATATAGTCGAGCAGCTGCACCTCCTGCGTGTCCGACTCAACCGCGACCCGCGAATAGCGATTGTCAAACAGATGTCCCGTTCTCCCCGTTTTTCCATTGAAATACTTAGCATATGCCGTCAGCGCGCACTGCATTGCCTTTGAAAGGTTGTCAAATGGGTCATCAACCATCAAATGGAAGTGATTGTCCATAAGGCACCAAGCCAACACCGCCACGTCATGGCGCGCAAACCTGTCCGAGATATCCGATAAGAAACGATAACGGTCGGAGTCATCTTCAAAAATAATCTGTTTGGAGTTGCCGCGGTCAAAGACGTGGTAATAGCCGGTGATCGAAACGGGGCGGGCGCATCGGGGCATAATCTCTCCTTTCAAAACTGTTCAGGCAACACCTAAAAGGAGAGAAGCAACGCGAAATGCTGAGCCTGCAACCTATTTATATCCAATAAGCGGCAATAACAGGCCCAGAACGGCAAAATGGCAAAACGATGTCTGTCCCAAATGAGTGAAAGCACTCATGTAAGTCTGTCCCCAATAAGCGGGGAGATGCAGCAGGCAGATAGTTCTAGTTAAAACGCTTCATTTTATTGAAGCGTTTTAGTGTGCCTTTTAGAGGAATCTGACCGTTCGCCGAATAATTTCTTGCTATCATGCAAGACGTAGGGTAAATCTCCGATCGCAAGGAGACACAAATGGTGAAAAAGTCACCGGAAAACACTACTCCCGCAATTGTGGACAACGTAGAGGCGCTTGAGGCTAAGCTCGCTCAGATGCGAGAGGCCCAGGCGCTTTTTGCTACGTACACGCAGGAGCAGGTCGACAAGATCTTCTATGAGGCCGCCATGGCCGCCAACAAGGCTCGTATCCCGTTGGCAAAGATGGCCATCGAGGAGACCGGCCGCGGCGTTCTTGAGGACAAGGTCATCAAGAACCACTACGCCGCAGAGTACATCTACAACGCTTACAAGAACACCAAGACCTGTGGTGTCCTGGAGCGCGACGAGGCTTACGGCATCACCAAGATCGCCGAGCCCATCGGCATCGTGGGCGCCGTCATCCCGACGACCAACCCCACCTCCACCGCGATCTTCAAGACGCTGATCTGCCTGAAGACCCGCAACGCCATCATCATCTCCCCGCACCCGGCTGCCGCCAAGTGCACCATCGCCGCCGCCAAGCTCGTGCTTGACGCCGCCGTCAAGGCCGGCGCCCCCGAGGGCATCATCGGCTGGGTCGATGTCCCCTCCATCGAGCTGACTAACATGGTCATGCGCGACGTCGACATCATCCTCGCCACCGGTGGCCCGGGCATGGTCAAGGCCGCTTACTCCTCGGGCAAGCCCGCCCTGGGCGTTGGCGCCGGTAACACCCCGGTCGTCATCGACGACACCGCCGACGTGCTGCTCGCCGTCAACTCCATCATCCACTCCAAGACCTTCGACAACGGCATGATCTGCGCTTCCGAGCAGTCCGTGACCGTCATCGACAGCATCTATGACCAGGTTAAGGCCGAGTTCCAGAAGCGTGGCTGCTACTTCGTCAAGCAGGGTGCCGAGATGGAGGCCCTGCGTGCCGCCATGTTCAAGAACGGCGCTCTCGATCACCGCATCCCCGGCATGGCCGCCGCCAAGATCGCCGAGCTCGCCGGCATCGAGGTTCCCGCCAAGACCAAGATCCTGATCGCCGAGGTCACCTCCACCGACCCCGCCAAGGAGGAGTTCTCCCACGAGAAGCTCTCCCCGGTCCTGGCCATGTACCACGCCAAGGACTTCCAGGAGGCCGTCGACAAGGCCGAGCACCTCGTGCTCGCCGGTGGCCCGGGCCACACCGCCTCTCTGTACGTGCACCCCGCCCAGGCCGAGAAGATCAGCCTGTTCGAGCACGTCATGAAGGCCTGCCGTATCGTCATCAACACCCCGTCCTCGCACGGCGGCATCGGTGACCTGTACAACTTTGGCATGAAGCCGTCTCTGACCCTGGGCTGCGGCTCCTGGGGCGGCAACTCCGTCTCCGAGAACGTTGGGGTGAAGCACTTGATCAACGTTAAGACTGTGGCCGAGCGCCGTGAGAACATGCTGTGGTTCCGCGCTCCCGAGAAGGTCTACTTCAAAAAGGGTTCCACGCCCGTCGCCCTCGACGAGCTGGGCAACGTCATGGGCAAGAAGCGCGCCTTCATCGTTACCGACCAGTTCCTCTTCAAGAATGGCAACACCCGCGCCATCGAGGCCAAGCTCGACGAGATGGGCATCGCCCACGACTGCTTCTACGACGTCGAGCCCGATCCGTCGCTGCAGTGCGCACGTCGCGGCGCCAAGCAGATGGCTCTCTTTGAGCCGGACGTCATCATTGCCGTCGGCGGTGGCTCCGCTATGGACGCCGGCAAGATCATGTGGATGATGTACGAGCACCCCGAGTGCAAGTTTGAGGACATGGCCATGGACTTCATGGACATCCGCAAGCGTATCTTCACCTTCCCCGAGATGGGCAAGAAGGCCTACTTCGTCGCCGTCCCGACCTCCTCGGGTACCGGCTCCGAGTGCACGCCGTTCGCCATCATCACCGACAAGGAGACCGGCATCAAGTGGCCGCTCGCCGACTACGCGCTGCTCCCCAACATGGCTATCGTCGACGCCGACAACTGCATGACCGCCCCGCGCGGCCTGACCGCTGCCTCCGGCATCGACGTCATGACCCACGCCATCGAGTCCTACGTCTCCATCATGGCTTCCGACTACACCAAGGGCCTCTCCGAGCGCGCTGCCAAGCTCGTCTTTGAGAACCTGCCCTCCAGCTTCACGAACGGCGCCAAGGACCCGCACGCCCGCGAGGAGATGCACAACGCCTCCTGCATGGCCGGTATGGCCTTCGCCAACGCCTTCCTGGGCCTCAACCACTCCATGGCTCACAAGCTCGGCGCTTTCCATCACCTGCCCCACGGCATCGCTAACGCCGTCATCCTGACCCGCGTCATGCGCTACAACGCCGCCGAGGCTCCCGTCAAGATGGGTACCTTCTCCCAGTATCCTTACCCCAACGCGCTGCACAACTACGCCGAGATGGCCAAGTACTGCGGCATCGAGGGCAAGGACGACAAGGAGGTCTTCGAGAACTTCATCACGAAGCTCGAGGAGCTCAAGGACTTCATCGGTGTCAAGAAGACCATCGCCGACTACGGTGTTGACGAGCAGTACTTCCTCGACACCCTCGACGAGATGACCGAGCAGGCATTCAACGACCAGTGCACCGGCGCTAACCCGCGCTACCCGCTCATGAGCGAGATCAAGGAGCTCTACCTGGACGCCTACTACGGCCGCGAGCCCCAGGACTACGCCGTCTGCTAGTTTTTAGCACGGTTTTTTGCGGCGGGGGTGCACGGGTGTTTCACACACCCCCGCCGTCGCTTCTATCGCATCGTTGAAAGGATGCAACCATGCTGCTACCCGATTCCAAGACCGAGCTCGTCCGCCGTGGCAACAAGGTCGTTTACGACCTGGGCGACAAGATCGTCAAGGTCTTTAACGAGACCAAGCCTGTCTCCGACGTGTTCAACGAGGCTTTGAATCTTGCCCGCATCAATGAGTGCGGCATCCGCAGCCCCAAGGCTCTCGAGGTTTCCCAGCTCGAGAACGCCAACGGCTGGGCGCTCGTGACCGAGAAGGTTCCGGGCACCACCCTTGCCGAGAAGATGACTGCCGAGCCCCAGCGCTTTGGTGAGTACCTCGAGATGTTCGTCGACCTCCAGATCGAGATCCACGGCTACACCTCCCCGCTGCTCAACCGTCAGCGCGACAAGTTCGCCCGCATGATCGACAGCCTTGATCAGCTCAATGCCACCACGCGCTACAACCTTCAGGAGCGTCTGGACGGCATGACCAAGGAGTTCAAGGTCTGCCACGGCGACTTCAACCCCTCCAACGTCATCGTCGGCGACGACGGCCAGCTCTATGTGTGCGACTGGGCACACGCCACCCAGGGCTCCCCTGCTGCCGACGTTGCCACCACCTACCTGCTCTTTGCCCTCAACAGCAAGGACCAGGCCGAGGCCTACCTGGAGCTCTACTGCGACCGTGCCGACATGCCCATGCAGGTCGTGCGTCAGTGGACGAGCATCGTCGCCGCTTCCGAGCTCGCTCGTAAGCGCAACGTGAACGATGAGTTCCTGAAGAACTGGATCGACGTCGTCGATTATCAGTAATATCTGAGCGATTTATTTCGCATCGGAGGCACAATGGAAAACCCCGCAGCTCGCATGGGCTGTGGGGTTTTCCTTTTAGATATCGAGGATGCTACAAGATAATAGGACGGCCCCGCATCTCCCCGATTGGAGAAATGCGGGGCCGTCCCACATATCGAACTACAAGCGAAATCGTCGATTAACGGCGGGCTGCCTTAACAAGCTCGGCAACCTTGGCAACGACCTCGTCGATCGCCACGTCCTCGCGCTCGCCCGTAGCACGGTCCTTGAGCTCAACGGTGCCATTCTTAAGGCCGCGCTTGCCCAGAACCACCTGATACGGGAAGCCCATGAGGTCGTTATCGGCAAACTTAAAGCCCGGACGCTCATCGCGATCGTCGACGACGACCTCGATACCCTCGGCACACAGGCCATCAACAATCTGCTCGCAGACGGTAGCGCACTCTTCCTTCTTGGGATCAAGCGGAATCACCGCGACCTCGTACGGGGCAACGGAGACCG
>CABUBS010000132.1 GCA_902489855.1 uncultured Collinsella sp. | reverse complement strand
GACCAGCCGGCGCTGGGTGGCGTGTACAAGCTTTCCGCCCGCCGTGCGAGCGAGGCAGATCCATGGACGCCGGTGGTCAAGCTCTCCGAGCAGCCCTACAAGCGCACGATCCCGGGCGTGCAGCGCGTGCGCCGTTATTACGACGGCTTTGGCGGCCCGGTCTGCGACATGATCTACGACGAGGACCATCTGGCGGGGGAGGGCGCCGCGCGCGGCAATACCCTCGTGGCCGTGAATGATGCCGCCCTGGTGACCGATGTGTCGGAGCTTGAGTATCGCGAGCTGCTGGTGCCGATCGTGCGCGATGGCAGTGCAGTGGCTCCGCGTGAGAGCATCCAGGACGCGCGCGAGCGCTGTGTTTGGGCGCTCGATCATCTGGACGCAGCTTTCAAGCGCTTCCTGTACCCGCAGACCTATGTGGTGGGCATGGAGCAGGGCCTGGCTCAGGTACGCGACGAGCTCGTGCGCAAGAACATGGCCGCGGCCTCTGCCTTTCCCTGGGCAAAATGATCCGCATGCGACGGAGGAAAACGGATCATTTTTCTCGCTTGCCCGTTCGTCCGTTCGCTGAACAGTCGATTGGTTTGACGTATGACGACTTCTTATAAAACGATGGTGGTAAAGATCGGTTCGTCCACGGTGGTGGGCGCCGATGGCAAGGTCAACCGCGCCTTTATCGGCGGACTTGCCGATCAAGCCGCAGCGCTGCGCAAGCTCGGCTGGCGTCTGGTCGTGGTGAGCTCGGGCGCTATTGCCTGTGGCTATCCCGTGTTGGGCTTCGACCGCAAGCCGGTCGGCGACCTTCCGAGCCTGCAGGCCTGCGCCTCGGCTGGTCAGTGCATCATCTCGTCGGCCTACGACGAGGAGTTCCATGCGCGCGACCTGCTCACCTCGCTCGTGCTGCTCACGCGTCACGACACGGCGCGTCGCACGTCCTACCTGCACGCGCGCGACGCCCTGCTGCGTCTGGTGGAGCTGGGCGTGGTGCCGGTCGTCAACGAGAACGACACCGTTACCGTCGACGAGATCAAGTTTGGCGACAACGACACACTGGCGGCGCTCGTGAGCTGCCTGGTATCTGCCGATCTGTGCGTGACGCTCTCGGACATCGATGGTCTCTATACTGCCAATCCGCATGAGGACCCCACGGCCGAGTTTGTTCCTGTCGTGCATAAGATCGATGCCAAGATTATTGCCTCGGCGGGCGATTCTTCCACATCGGTGGGCACGGGCGGCATGATTACCAAGATCCGCGCGAGTCGCATCCTGATGACGGCGGGCATTCAGAGCGTGATTTGCTCGGGCGAGGAGCCCGATGCGCTCGTGCGCCTCGCCCGCGGCGAGAGCGTGGGCACGCTGTTCGATCCGCCGGCGGAGCGTCTGGACATCGCGCCCCGCAAGCTGTGGATCGCGCTGGGCGACAAGGCACATGGGTCGGTGACGGTTGATGATGGTGCTGCGAAGGCGCTGGTTAGCCGTGGCTCTTCCTTGCTTGCGGTGGGTATTCGCGAGGTCGATGGCCAGTTTGCCGAGGGCGATGTGCTCGATGTGTGCGATCCGAGCGGTATGGTCGTCGCCCGCGGTATCGCCGAGGCCGATTCGGACGTGCTGGAACTTGCTGCCGGTCGCCGCCAGGACCAGATCGCCAGCAACCGCCTGCTCGCTAACCTGGCCGAGAAGCCGGCGATACACAGGGATAACTTGATCGTATTTGCATAAAGAAAGACAGCACTGCGGATCGTTTTCCGCAGCGCTGTCTTTCTCGTGCCGGCACTTGGGGACGTTCCTTATGTGCCGGCACTTTGGGACACTCCTTTGCTAGAAGATCTGGCGCAGGTCTCCGCGGTTGAGGGCTTCGTCGAAGAGGTGCTTGAATACCACGCTGCCGTGCAGGCCGTCGTGCTCGAACTCGTTGGTCACCCAGGCATGCGAGTTGCCCACGCGGCTGAGCGTATCAAGCTGCAGGCCCGAATCCACGTACATGTCGTCGAAATACACCGCGGCCTGCAGGGGCACCTCGTTGCACGCCAGTCGCTGCGGGTCGTAGATCTTGTCCCAGCTGGTGTCTTCCATCAGCAGGTCCATGGCGGGCTTGAAGGGCTTGAGCTCGGGCATCTGCTCGAACATCCACGGGAACATGGCCTCGCCGGTAAACATGAGCGGGCGCGCGAGTGTGTCGAACTCGGCACGATGGGCCTTCTCCTCTGCTGCGGCCCAGCGAATGGGCATGGTGTCGCCGTCGGCGTAGATAAACTCCTGCAGTGTCCAGTACAGCGGGTTCGTGCGTGTGTTGGTGCGCTCGAAGGCGCGCATCAAAAAGCTGTCGGATACCGAGGAGCCGCAGCTCAGCGTACCGTCGCCAGTAACAAAAGCGTGATCGATAGTCCAATGCATGCGCTCAAAGCTCGGCTTCATGCCAAAGTCGCTGCCCATGAGCTGTAGGCGCTCGACCGTCATCGGCGAGCCGTCGGGCAGCACGGGCTTCTGAGCCTCGAGCGCATCGGCCAGGGCTGCCACGCGCTCGACGTCAGCGGGATAGCGGTCATAATACTGCTGCGTCTTGGCGGCCATGCGCGGGAAGGTGTGCGCGTAGACCTCGCTTGCGCTCGCCGGTACGTGGGGGATGCCGCCGCAGGTAAAGCTCGCCGCCACGCCCTCGGGGAAGAGCGACAGGTAGCTCAGCGTCAAAAAACCGCCGTAGCTTTGGCCGAGCGTGACCCACGGCTTGCCGCCAAAGCCCACTAGGCGCAGGTACTCAAAATCGCGCACGATGGAGCTGGCGAGGTGGCGCTTGAGGAAGTCCGCCTGCGAGCGTGCTGTATCGGCGCCGGCGGCCGTTGCGCGATCACCCAGTGCCTTGATCGTGCGCCCGTCCACGCAGCTGCTGCGTCCGGTGCCGCGCTGGTCGGGAAGGACCACGCGGAAGTGCTTGACGGCCTCCTCGATCCAGCCGTCGCTTGTGGGCGACAGCGGACGTGGGCTCTCGCCGCCGGGGCCGCCCTGCAAAAACAGGAGCAGCGGCAGATCGTCGTTGATGCGGTCGGGCGCGCAAACCACGCGGTAGAAGAGCTTGATGCTCTCGGGCGCGCCGGCGATGGGTGCCGGCATAGCGCCGCGGCGCATGGTACTGCCGACGGCCAGGAGCATCGGCTCCAGGCCGCGCCAGTCAAGGGGGACGTCGATGCTGTGGTCCTCGACGTAAAGGCCGGGGACGTGGTACGAAGTGATGAGGGTCATGTGAGTCTTCCGTTCGTTGCGGTGTTTCGGGTTGACCAATTCTACCGCCGCGGGCGAGGCCATGCGCAAATCGGCTACCATGGTTGCAAACTTCTAGGAGAAAGGGCCGCCCATGTCGGTCGATATAGCCACGTATGTCCACGATCTTGCCGTTGCCGCCAAGGCAGCGTCGGCCTCGCTTGCCACGGCGAGCGATGAGCAGCGCCAGGAGGCCGTGCGCGCCATGGCCGCAGCACTGCGCAACGGTGTCGACTCCATCGTCGCCGCCAACGAGCTCGATATGTCCGCCGCGCGCGATGCGGGCACCTCGGCCGGACTGCTCGATCGCCTGCTGCTGACGCCCGAGCGCGTCGAGGGCATGGCCGCCGGCCTGGAAAAGCTCGCCGAGCTGCCCGATCCCGTGGGCCGCGTGCTCGACCACCGCGTGCTTGCAAGCGGCGTGGACTTGACCCGTGTGAGTGTGCCGCTGGGCCTGGTCGCCATGGTCTACGAGGCGCGCCCCAACGTGACGGCCGACGCCGCAGGCATCTGCATACGCACCGGCAACGCCTGCATTCTGCGCGGCGGTTCGCTGGCCTATCACTCGTGTGCCATGATCGCCGAGCTGCTGGCCGATGCGCTCGAGGCCAAGGGCTTCCCGCGCGAGGCCGTGTCGATGATCGAGTCCACCGACCGCGAGGCCACTGGCGAGCTCATGAAGCTCCGCGGTATTGTCGACGTGCTCATTCCGCGTGGCGGTGCAGGCCTGATCCAGCGCTGCGTGCGCGAGTCGCTCGTGCCGGTGATCGAGACGGGTACGGGCAACTGCCACATCTACGTGCATGAATCCGCCGACTTTGATAAGGCACTCAACATTATCGTTAATGCCAAGACCCAGCGCGTAGGCGTGTGCAATGCCGCCGAGTCGCTGCTGGTCGACCATGCTGTGGCCGATGCGTTTTTGCCCGCGGTCGTGGCCGTGCTGCATGACCACGGCGTGCTCATTCACGGCGACGAGGCAACCTACGCCGCATGCGCCGATGCCGGGCTTGCCGAGGGTGATGACTACGTCGCCGCGACTGAGGAGGACTGGGGTCGCGAGTACCTGGCGCTCGAGATGAGCGTGAAGGTCGTGGCAAACGAGGACGAGGCCATCGCACACATCAACCGCTACGGCACGATGCACTCCGAGGCCATTGTTGCCGAGGACACGGATGCTTGCGAGCACTTCCTGGATGCGGTCGATGCCTCGGCTGTGTATGCCAACGCCAGTACGCGCTTTACCGACGGCGGCGAGTTTGGCCTGGGCGCCGAGATCGGCATCTCGACCCAAAAGCTCCACGCCCGCGGCCCCTTTGCCGCCGAGGCCCTCACCACTTACAAATACAAGCTCCGAGGCACCGGCCAGGTCCGCCCCTAGCGACCGCGCAAGAAAAACCGCCACAAAGGTGCCTGTCCCCTTTGTGGCGGTTTTAGCTGGCGCGGGCGGTTAGGCCTGGAAGGTATCGCGATCGGGCGCGAAGGACTGCATGGCCGCGATGGTGCGGTCAAAGAGCTCGGGGAGCTCCCAACCCAGCATCTCGGCGCCCTGCGAAATCACGTCGCGCGAGCAGCCGGTGGCAAAGCGCTTGTCCTTGAACTTCTTCTTGAGCGACTTGGTCGTAAAGTCAATAACGCTCTTGCTCGGGCGCATGATGACTGCAGCGCCGATCAGGCCGGTGAGCTCATCGCAGGCAAACAGGATTTTTTCCATCTGCAGCTCGGGTTTGGGCAGCGAGGTGTTGAAGTCCGACGTGTGCGTCTGGATGGCGCGAATGAGCTCGGGAGACGCACCTTCGCCCTTAAGAATCTCGGCAGCATAGATGGTGTGGTTCATGGGGTCGTCCTCATGCTCCTCCCAATCCAAGTCGTGCAGCAGGCCGACGATGCCCCAAAACTCCTCGTTCTCGGGGTCGAACTCGCGCGCAAAGTAGCGCATGGTGCCCTCGACCGTCTCGCCATGGGTGATGTGGAACGGGTCTTTGTTGTGCTCGTTAAGCAGTTCAAACGCGCGGTCGCGGGTGATTCCGGCGGAAAGCGGCTCTGCCATAGGAGACTCCTTGTGCTCGTGGGTAACGATAAGAATGAATACTACTAGAACAAGAAAACCACCACAAAGGTGCCTGTCCCCTTTGTGGTGGTTTTTGGCGCGGTTGGGTTAGTTGAGGGCGGCTTGGGCTAGGCGGGCTTCGGCGTCCTCCTCGGTGACGCCCAAGGCCACGGCGAACTCCTCGATGGAGCGGCGCTTGGCTTCCTTGAGTACGCGCATGTAGTAGGAGCTGGGCTTTTTATCAGCTTCCTCGGCCTGGCGAATGCGGTGCATCATGGTCTTTGCCACGCGGACCGTCTCGGGCGCACCCAGCTTGAGCTGCTGCTTAAAGTGCGTCTCCTCAAGTGAGCTGTTGCGCTCGGTGAAGGAGCATGTTCTCAATCGGTCAACACGTCA
>CABUBS010000131.1 GCA_902489855.1 uncultured Collinsella sp. | reverse complement strand
CTGCCCTGTGTAGAGCTGCGTGGCGCAACGACCATGCACCGCCACCGCGGCGGCACCGGCGCCTTCGAGCATCTGGGCAAACGTCGCGGCATTGCGGTCCTCGGCATAAAAGCCCTTGCGAATCTTGACGGTCACGGGCACGTGTGCCGCACCCACCGTGGCCTCGACGATCTTCTCCGCCAGGTCAGGCGTGCGCATGAGCGCCGAGCCTTCGCCCTTGGTAACGACCTTGCGGGCGGGGCATGCCATGTTGATATCGATGAGCGACAGGCGATCGCCCACACGCTCCTCGACGGCGGCGACGGCGCTCGCAAACTGATCGGGCTTGGAGCCAAAGAGCTGCACGCAAATCTGCTGCTCCTCGTCGGCCGGTAGCACCAGGCGCCAGGTCTTGTTGCTGGCATAGGCAAGGCCCGCCACGCTCACCATCTCGCTGTAGGCAAGGTTGGCACCGCGGCGGCGGGATATCAACATGGCATGCCCCGCCCGCACGCCCGCCATGGGAGCCATAAGGAACGGCTGCTCGGCATAGGCGCCCAGCAGCCGCAGACTATATTCGGAAAGCGCCATAGACCTACTCGTCCACCTTGAGAATCGCCATAAAGGCCTCCTGCGGGACCTCGACCGAGCCGATGGCCTTCATGCGCTTCTTGCCCTCTTTCTGCTTCTCGAG
The DNA here is from genome assembly GCA_902489855.1 of uncultured Collinsella sp. Classification (GTDB taxonomy): domain Bacteria; phylum Actinomycetota; class Coriobacteriia; order Coriobacteriales; family Coriobacteriaceae; genus Collinsella. The sequence goes on along the minus strand of CABUBS010000131.1, from coordinate 5,276 downwards.
CAGTTTGCGCTTACGCGAGATATCGCCGCCGTAGCACTTGGCAAGCACGTCCTTGCGACGCGCTTTGACGGTGGAACGGGCAATGATCTTGTTGCCGATGGCACCCTGGATGGGCACCTCGAACAGCTGACGCGGAATAATCTCCTTGAGCTTGTCGCATAGGCCGCGGGCAAGACCGTAGGCCTTGTCCTTGTGGACGATAAACGACAGCGCGTCCACCTCGTCGCCCGAAAGCAAAATATCGAGCTTAACGAGCTCGGAGGGACGGTACTCGTTGAACTCGTAGTCGAGTGAAGCATAGCCCTTCGTACGGCTCTTGAGCTGGTCAAAGAAGTCCAAAATGAGCTCGGCGAGCGGCATATCAAAGCGCATCTCGACCGACTTGCTCGTGAGATGGATCATGTCGGTAGTAATGCCGCGGTGCTCGATAGCGAGCTGCATGACGGCACCCGTATACTCGGGCGGGCAGATGATCTTAGCCTTGAGGTAGGGTTCCTCGATACGCTCGATGCGCGTGGCCTCGGGAAGATCCTGCGGACTACGGACATCAATCATCTCGCCGTCAGTCTTGTAGACGTGATAGTCCACCGAGGGGCTCGTGGCAATGAGGTCCAAGTTGAACTCGCGCTCCAGGCGTTCCTTGACGACCTCCATGTGCAGCAGGCCCAAGAAGCCCACGCGGAAGCCAAAGCCCAGCGCCACCGACGTCTCGGGCTCCCACACCAACGACGGGTCGTTGACGTGCAGCTTATCGAGGGCATCGCGCAGGTTCTCGTAATCTTTATTGTCGATGGGGAACAGACCCGTGTAGACCATGGGCTTGGCCTCGCGGTAGCCCGGCAGCGGCTCGGGGCAGGGATTCGACGCCCAGGTTAGAGTGTCGCCCACGCGCACGGCCTCGGGGTCCTTCAGACCCGTGACCACATAGCCCACCTCGCCGACGGTCAGCGCATCGACCGGAGTCTCGGCGGGACGCTTGACGCCAACGCCATCGACCAAAAAGTCGCCCTTGGCCTGCATCATGCGCAGGGTATCGCCCTTTTTAATGGAGCCGTCAAAGACGCGAACCGTGGCAACGACGCCGCGGTACTCATCGAAGTACGAATCCAGAATAAGCGCCTTGAGCGGTGCATTCGCATCGCCCTTGGGAGGCGAAATCAAAAAGACGATGGACTCCAACAGGTCATGGATGCCCTCGCCGGTCTTGCCCGACACGCATACGGCATCGTCAGCCGGGATGGCCAAGTCGTCCTCAATCTCGGTCTTAACCTCGTCGGGATGTGCGGAGGGCAGATCGATCTTGTTGATGGCGGGCACGATGTCCAGATTGGCATTCATGGCGAGCGTCGCGTTGGAGACGGTCTGAGCCTCGACGCCCTGGGTGGCGTCGACGACCAGCACCGCACCCTCGCAGGCGGCCAGCGAACGCGAGACCTCATAAGTAAAATCCACGTGGCCCGGTGTGTCGATCAGGTTGAACTGATACGTCTCACCGTCGTCGGCATCATAGGAAACGCGGACGGCATTGGACTTGATCGTAATGCCGCGCTCGCGCTCGATGTCCATCGTGTCGAGGAGCTGCGACTCCATGTCGCGCTCGTCGACGGTATGGGTGAGCTCGAGAATGCGGTCACTGATCGTGGACTTGCCATGGTCGATGTGCGCAACAATCGAGAAGTTGCGGATGTGGGAAATGTCAATTGAAGTATTCATGCGGACTATCTTACCCGAGCGGTACAAAAAATGGAGCCTGTTCCATAAAACAGGCTCCATTTATGCGCGTAATCTGTGTGATGTGAAATTTACAACTTAGGCGTTGATGCTGTTCACGAGCTTGGCAAGACCGGACTTACGGTTGGAAGCCTGGTTCTTGTGGATAACATGCTTGGCGGCAGCCATGTCGAGACGCTTGGTGACGGTCTTGAGGGCAGCCTGGGCCTTCTCGGCGTCGCCCTCGGCGACGGCGGACTGGACGTGCTTGGTCAGCGTCTTGAGCTCGGACTTGACAGCCTTGTTACGCATGCGAGCTGCCTCATTGGTGCGGATACGCTTCTTCTGAGACTTGATGTTTGCCACTTCTGGAGTTCCTTTCGAGTTCCTTGCAAAAAATGTATGACACCTCTGAGACACGGTGAGGTCATGCAAGCGCCTACTATAGCACGCTCCCCCTCAAAGGGATAGAACGAATTTGTCAAATAGGCAGGTATCATCACGATTTTCTCAAGATGTTCGTAATCCAGAGCAAAAGCGCGGTCTGAGAATCGGCCGAACCCTTCAGCGCGAGCTCCACATCGACCGCGCCCTCGAGCGCGGCAACGAGCTCTGCCATCGAAAAGCGACGTGCCCAGGTCAGGTGATTCTTGACCTGCCAGGACTGGAGCTTAAGTGTTGCGGCCAGCTCACGACCCTGTCCGCGCGCATCGAGCGCCTTGGCAACGATAAGCTCGCGGATGCGGCCGCACAGCAACGTGTAAGTCCACACGTAGCTCTTGGCGGGCAATAGATTGAAAAGCTCGAGCGAGCGTCGCATGTCACGGGCCGAGACCGCATTGAGAAAGTCCCAGGGCTGGACTTCGGCCGTGCGCACAATCCAGCGTTCCACATCGGCAAGCTCAATCTGAGGCGCCTCAACCATTTGGGCAAGCTTAGCCAAGTCGTTATCGAGCATGCGAGTGTTTTCACCCGAACGCGAGACAAGTTCCTCGGCGGCCGCCGTCGAGATCGACTTGCCATGCTGCGTCGCCATCTGCTGCACGCGGCGCGGAAGCTCCCAGCGCTTGGTGCCGGAGCAATCGATCACGGCCTTCTTGTCAATCTTGGCGATTGCCTTGTACAGGCGCGTGTTCTTGGCAAGCGAATCGGCGATTATGAGGCAAACCGTTGTGGGGCTGGGACTCGCCAGATACTCGACGAGCGGCTCCGAGACCGCCTTGGCGAGCTTTGAGCAGCCATCAAGGATTACCAGGCGAAACTCGCTGCCCATCGGAAAGGTGTTAAGCGATCCGATAATCGACTCGATATCGGGGTCCTTGGTCATGTCGCGCTCGTCGAGGTTGAACTCGACCATACCCGACTTTTCCAGACGCGCTTTCATACGCGAGACGGCGTGATCGCGCTTGACTCCGTCGGTACCGACGATCAGATATGCCGGCAGCAGACCGGTTTCGGACATTGCGCTCCCCTCCCGCAGGCCTTCGTATTCGCTCCGTGCCATTCTAGCCCAGGGGCCCACCACACGCCAACGACGTCGTCACGGTCGCTGGCATCGCATCGCAAAGCCATTCGCAGTCGGCGTGACGGTAATGTCGCCGTGTTCGATAGTGCACGCGAACACGCCGCCCGCTTCCTTAACGGCATCGATGCAGGCGGCGGACGGATGGCCGTATCGATTCCCCTCGCCCGCGCTCGCGAGGGAAAGCTCGGGCTTCAGGACGTCCAGCAACTCACCATCGACTGAAACCTTAGAGCCGTGATGCCCAAGTTTAAGGACATCGATATCCCCCACCTCCTGCACGAATTCCCGTTCTTGGTCGAGCTCGGCATCGCCGGTGAGGAGCATACGCAGGCCCTTGCCTTCCTGAATATAAGAGAGCAGCAGGACAAGCGAGTCCTCATTTCCCTCGCCATCCACGGACTCGAATGGCCACATCACGCGGGCGCAAAATGAGCCGATGTCGACTGTATCCCCACGGCGCACCTGCCGATACTCCACGCCAGGTCGGTTCAACACCTCGGCAGGAGCATCCTCCAGCGCATCAGCCGCCACGGCAATCGTTCCGACCGAAAACTGTTCGAGCACGGCAGGCAGACCACCCCAGTGGTCCTCATCCCAATGCGTCACAAAGACGACATCGATATGGTGCACGTTATTGCGGACCAACGCCGCCACCACGCGCTCGTCGAGCCCGCAGTCGACGAGTGCTACTGCGCCGCCCTGGCGGATAAGAATCGCATCGGCCTGGCCCACATCGAGCACCGTCACCGAAGGCGGAGCGAATCGATCCCAGTAGACGTACGGAATCGCAGCCAAGAGCACCAGGCATGCAAGCCCCACCGCCATAGGACGTGCACGGGGACGCGGCCACCGGACAAGCAGAACCGCCAGCAAACACGGCACTAGGTAAATCCACATGCTATCGGGCGGCACGCTCACGGATGCACTCGGCACGGCGGCAAACAGCTGCTCGAAAAACAGCGCACAACGGGCGGCAATAATGGGCACAACGAGCGCCCAAGTCCGCAACGGTCCCACGAGCGAAAAGGGAACCAGCACGATGGACAAAGCAAGCAGTACGCTCACCACCGGACCGATGACCGCATTTGCCAACGGAGCAATGAGCGAGAACGTACCGAATGCAGGAACGGTAATGGGAAGTGTCGCCAGTTGCGAGCACAGCGTGACGGAAAGCATGCTGGCAACGCCCGATGGCACACCCAGTTCACCCAAAGCGTAGGTCGCATAGGGGCAAAAGCACAGAATGGCTAAGACGCTGGCACATGAAAGCTGAAAGCCCATCTCGAACAGCACCGTCGGCCGCAGTAGCACAAAGATGGACATGGTTACGAAGAGTGCCGATGCGCCGTGCCGGCGACGCCCCGCGCCGTTTACGACAAGCGTCGCGAACACCATGCAGCACGCGCGCACGGCCGAGGGAGACGCGCCCGTAAAGGCAGCGTAGCCAACAAGCGTTATCGCCAACATCGCCCGCTGAAGACCACGTGAGCACCGAGTCTTTTGCAATACACCCTCGATTACAAACCCCACGATAGCCAAATGGCTGCCCGAGACGGCAATAAGATGCGCCGTTCCCGTCAACGAAAACCAGTCGCCCGCCGGCTGGGCGCGCAGCTCGGCCGAACGACCGCAGACGACACCAGCTATGAGCGCACGCGCCGGGTCGGTCGCAGGCGCGATGGACGCAAGCAGCCCATTTCGCATCCGAAGAAGCGGCCCCGGAGAGTCCTCATCGACCGACAAAATCCGAACGACTTTAACCTTGCGCACCTCACCTCGGAGCACGCGCGATCGTCCATACGCATCGTTCTCAAAACGTGAAACGCGACCGATAACACGCACGTGCGCCCCGACCTTGAGCTCGAGGTCGCACGATAGGCGAACCATTGCCAAGTTCTTACCGTCCGCGCGTGCCTCGCAGGTATAGGAAAACACGTCGTCGTTTATGGATGGATCACCCTGCACGACCAACTCAAGGCTGCTTGCCGCTCGACCGTCGAGCGCCTTCGAGGCTGTGGGAGCGGGCTTCGGCGGTCGGGCC
>CABUBS010000130.1 GCA_902489855.1 uncultured Collinsella sp. | reverse complement strand
GCACTTGTAGTCATTGGGGACGTTCTTACGGCCGGTTACGGCGTTTGTAAAACGCCGTAACCTACAAAATGAGCATCGCGTCACCAAAGCTGAAGAAGCGGTAGCGCTCCTCGATGGCGGCGGCGTAGGCATCCATGATCTGGTCGCGAGTGGCAAGTGCGCTCACGAGCATCATGAGCGTAGAGCGCGGCACGTGGAAGTTCGTGATCAGCGCGTCGACCACGTGGTAGGTCGAACCGGGCATGAGGTAGAGCTGGGTCGTCGCATTCTCGCGCACCACGATATCACCGCGGCCGAGCGTGTCGGCGCCGTCCTCGCGGCCCTCAAAATAGCGCGCCGTCACAGCCGGGTCGGACACCGGCGCGTCCGTGTCAAACGCGCTCTCGAGCGAGCGCACCGCGGTGGTGCCGACGGCGATCACACGATGACCCTCGGCTTTCGCCTTATGCACGGCGTCGACAACTTCCTGCGACACGTGGTAGCGCTCGGTGTGCATGACGTGCTGCGTGGGGTCGTCCTCCTCCACCAAGCGGAAGGTATCGATGCCCACCTCGAGCTCGACGGCGGCAAACTTCGCACCCTTGGCCTCGATAGCGGCCATGAGCTCGGAAGTAAAGTGCAGACCCGCCGTGGGAGCTGCAGCCGAGTGTTCCTCTTTCATGGCGTAGACGGTCTGGTACTTCTCGGGATCGCCCTCGTAATCGGTAATGTAGGGCGGCAGCGGCACGTGGCCGGCAGCATGGATGGCCTCGTCGAGCGTGCGCGGCTCGCCGGCGGCATTGCAACCGGCCGGCTCAAAACGCACCAGGCGGCCGCCGCGGCTATCGGTGACAAAGTCGATGACCTCGGCCGTCAGCACCACGGGAGCCCCCTCGGGCGCATGGGCGCCGCCCGCACGATACTCAATCTGAGCACCGGGCTTCAGGCGCTTACCCGGCTTGACCAAGCACTCCCAAACGTGGCCCAGCGGGTCAACATCTTCGCGGCGCTTGAGCAGCAGCGTCTCGACCACGCCGCCCGAGCCCTCCTTGCGACCGATCAGGCGGGCCGGCATCACGCGCGTCTTGTTGATGACGAGCACATCGCCAGGCTCGATATAGTCGATGATGTCGCGGAAGATGCGGTGCTCAACGGTACCGCCGTGCTCCAGCGGCGTTCCCGCCTGGGAGCCCTTGCGATCCACCACCAGCAGGCGGCAGGAGTCGCGCGGCTCGGCAGGCGCCTGGGCGATGAGCTCTTCGGGCAGGTTATAGTCAAAATCATCGGTACGCATAGACACGTCGGATTCTCCTTATATAGCTAAAGTCCGCTCTACATCCTAGCAGGCTGACGTCCCAAGTGAACTACTTTTTGGCGGCTTTGCGCTCGTCGCGGATGCGGGCGCGGTCCATGGCCGCCTCGACAGCCGAGAAGCGGCAACCACAGTAGTTCTGCCGATACATGCCAAGCTCGCGCGAACGGCGTGTCGCCTCGGGGTAATACGGGCGAAAATCGCGAATCACCGGGGTGAGCCCATGTGCCGCCGCCAAGCGCTCAAGCACGTCATTGCAGGTATCGAACAGCTGGTACGGCGAGACGGCGAGCGTCGTGCCCACAAACTCAAACCCGCGCTCCTGGGCCACGCGGCACGCCTCGGCCAAGCGCAGGGCATAGCACGCGCGACAGCGGCGAGGCCGATCGGCACCCAGCGGTGCCACGCCGGTCTCCCAGCGATCGCGGTCCTCCCCTGCCTCGATGAGCTCGATGTCGCCATCGGCACACCACCGGCGCAGCTCGTCCAAGCGGCGCTGCCATTCATCGCGCGGTTGAATATTGGGGTTGGTCCAGCAAATCGTGGGCTCAAACCCCTCCTCGCGCAGCAGGCGAACCGGCTCAAGCGAGCATGGTGCACAGCACGCATGCAGCAACAACGACTTCATCGACATCTCCTCACCCAAAAAAGCGCACGCCAAAGGACGTATCCTCGCAGGCGACAATGCGGCGGTCGCGCAAAATGGTCCGCACGTAATACCAGTCGCCTACACAGCCCGACAAATGCAAGCCGGCAGCCAGATAGCACAGCAGCGGATAGCCCGAAAACGCAAACCCCAGGGCAAGCGTTGTCGTCACAACAACCGTCGGCGCCAGGCAAACCGCCATGTACCGCCGGTGCGAATACACAACGCCTTCGGCGCAGGCATAGATCATCGCCGTCTCGCGATTCGCCCCAAAGGTCACCTTCGCGCCCGCAGGCGCCAGCAGCTTAAAAAACACGCCGTGCACCAGCTCGTGCACGGCGAACGACGCCATTGAGATCGCAGCCAAGCCGACTATCCAGCCCACGACAGCCATCCAGCCGCCCGCGTCAGCCGCATCCAAGTCTGCAGGCCCGCCCAGCAGCATAAACACCGGCACCAGGCACACGGCGAACACCGCAAGCACGACCATCCCCCACACGAAGCAAGCGTGCAGAAAACCCTCGTCCTCAAACGCATGTATGTTGGAAATCTCATTCATAGCATCTTAGGATAGCGCCCCTGCCACGCACCCGCCCGCATGTGCGATAATGTCGAACGATATGCACGAATTGACCACTGCGTCGCCAGGCCTTGCGCCCGGCCGCGCTCTCACCATATGCGAAGGAGTCCCATGGCATCCAAATACTCCATGAACGACCGTCCCAGCTGGCCGCGCCGCGCCATCGTTACCGCCGGCGAGCCCTACGGCAACAAGGGTCTGCACTTTGGCCACGTCGGCGGCGTCTTTGTCCCGGCCGACTTCTTCGCCCGCTTCCTGCGCGACCGCCTGGGCCGCGAAAACGTCATCTTCACCTCGGGCACCGACTGCTACGGTTCGCCCATCATGGAGAGCTACCGCAAGCTCAAGGAGAACGAGGGCTACGACAAGTCCATCGGCGAGTATGTCGAGTCCAATCACTCCCGCCAGGCCGCGACCCTCAACAACTACAACATCAGCTGCGACATCTACGCCGGCTCGGGCCTTGAGCCGGCGGCCCAGATCCACAACGAGGTGACTGCCGAGATTATCGAGCGCCTGCACGAGCAGGGCACCATCTCCAAGCGCTCCACGCTGCAGTTCTACGATGCCAAGGCCGGCACGTTCCTCAACGGCCGCCAGGTCATCGGCCGCTGCCCCATCCAGGGCTGCAAGTCCGAGAAGGCTTATGCCGACGAGTGCGATCTGGGCCACCAGTTTGAGCCCGAGGAGCTCATCGCGCCCAAGAGCCAGCTCACCGGCGAGGTGCCCGAGTTGCGCCCGGTCGACAATCTCTACTTTGACCTGCCGGCCTACCTCGACTTTATGAAGACCTACACCGCCAAGCTCGCCCAGAACCCGCAGGTTCGCTCCGTGGTCTCCAAGACCATGGAGGAGTGGCTGCTGCCGGCTCAGCTCTACATCCAGAACAAGTTCCGCGAGGCCTTCGATGCCGTCGAGGACCAGCTCCCCGAGCACACCGTGCTGGAGCCCGAGGGCAACAAGAGCAGCTTTACCGTCACCTTCCCCAGCTGGAAGGAGCGCGACGACGCCCACGCGGTGCTCGCCAACGGTGGCGTGCGCTTCCGCAGCGGCAAGGCACTCGTGCCCTTCCGCATCACCGGCAACATCGACTGGGGCGTTCCGGTGCCCGAGGTCGATGGCGTCTCCGACGTCACCTGCTGGTGCTGGCCCGAGAGCCTGTGGGCGCCCATCAGCTATACGCGTACCGTGCTCGCGCGCGATGCCAAGGCCACCGGCGTGACCGAGGGCGTCGCCGCCCAGGATGCCGCCCTCATGGGCGAGCCCGCCGCCGACTCCACGCAGGTGCCCGCACCCACCTACCAGCACAGCTCGCTCGACTGGCGCGACTGGTGGTGCTCTGACGACGCTCAGATTTACCAGTTCATCGGTCAGGACAACATCTATTTCTACTGCATCGCGCAGACCGCCATGTGGGAGGCCCTGGGCTGGGACCTCACGCAGAGCACCGTCAGCGCCTGCTACCACCTGCTCTACATGGGCAAAAAGGCCAGCTCGTCCTCGCAGACGCCTCCCCCGCCGGCAGACGACCTGCTCAACCACTACACCTGCGAGCAGATGCGCGCGCACTGGCTGTCGCTCGGCCTATCCGAAAAGCCGGTGAGCTTTAGCCCCAAGGCATACGACACGCGTGTGACCGGCAAGGACAAGGACGGCAACGAGGTACGCGCCTGCGACGACAAGCGCGTTATCGACCCGGCCCTTAAGGAGAGCGCCCTTTTGACCGGCGTGTTCAACCGTCTGGCCCGCAGCTGCTTCTACGGCGTCGCCGTCAAGGAAGGCGACGAGAGCCCCTACCGCAACGGCTGCATCCCCGCCGGTGCCGCTTCTGACACCGTGGTCGAAGCCGCCCAGCAGGCAGCCCTCGCCTTTGAGCAGGCCATGTACAAGTTCGAGACGCACCGCGCGCTTGCCGTGTGCGACGACTACCTGCGCGCCGCCAACAAGCGCTGGAGCGACGCCTCCAAGGCCGCCAACAAGCTCGAGGGCGAGCCGGCCAATACCGCGATGACGCAGGCCCTCGTCGACGCCTTTACCGAGCTGCGTGTGGCGACCGTCCTGATGCACGGCATCGTGCCGGCCGGCTGCGAGCTCATCTGCGAGTACTTCGACGTCGATCCGGTCGCGTTCTTTAGCTGGGATAACATCTTTGCCTCCACGGACGAGTTTGTGGAGAGCCTGGGCGAGAAGCCCGGCGAGCACCGCGTGAAGCCGCTGCCCCCGCGCTTCGACTTCTTCAGCAAGCACGAGAGCCAGTACTAAACACTCGACATGTAATGGAATGGGAAGGAAAGACGGATGTCCAAGCCGCGTCGTCGTAAGCAGAAAAAGCAGGTCAAGGCCGAGCTCAAGCTCAGGCAGTTTGCTGCTACCGAGCTTTCCGACCAGCTTGCCGCCCAACACTCCGCCGCCGACCTGCCGCGCTTTATGGTCGACACGGTCGCCGGCGCCTATGCGCCCGCCGATGCCGAGCTCATGATCGAGGGCTTCGGCGCCGCGGCCACACGCCCGGTCACGCTGCGCGCCAACACGCTCAAGGCAACCGCCGAGGACATCGCTGCGGCGCTCGATGCCGCCGGCATCGCTCACAACCCCGTCACCTGGTACCCAGACGCCTTCATCCTGCCCGAGGCCCAGGTTTCCGATCTGTGGGATCTCGACATCTACCGTGACGGCAAAATCTACCTGCAGAGCCTGTCGTCCATGATGCCGCCGCTGGTCCTGGGCGCTCAGGCAGGCGAGGACATCCTGGACATGTGCGCAGCCCCTGGCGGCAAGACGACGCAGATCGCCGCCCTCACGCAGGGGCAGGCGCACCTTACCGCCTGCGAGATGAGCATTCCCCGCGCCGAGAAGCTCGAAGCCAACCTCCACCGCCAAGGCGCAAAAAACGTGCCCGTCATGCGCACCGACGCACGCGAGCTCGACGAGTTCTTCCGCTTTGACCGCATCCTGCTCGACGCTCCCTGCACCGGCACGGGCACCGTCATCAGCGGCAACGAGAAAAGCCTGCGCGGCCTGACCGAGCAGCTGCTCGTCAAATGCGCCCGCTCGCAGCGTGCGCTTCTGGACCGCGCCATGGGAGCCCTCAAACCGGGCGGCACGCTCGTCTATTCGACTTGTTCGATCTTGCCGCAGGAAAACGAGGACGCCCTGCAAGAGGCCCTCGACAAGCATATGGACTGCGAGCTCATCCCCCTCGACGGCACGCCAAGCGAAAGTGAGGCACGCCGCGCCCAGGAAGCTGGCGAGGAGCCGCGCATCGAGTCCAACGCCCTGACCGAGGCCATTGCCGCGGGTCAGGTATCGGCCATCGCCAACGGCCTGCCCGGCACGCTCACCATTCCGCCCAGCCGCGACTTTGAGGGCTTCTACATCGCCCTGATCCGAAAACGCAGCTAGCGCACGGATCCAAAACTCAACAAGCTATCTCCGTGCGCGTTTGCCCTGCTGGTCGCGATGCTGTTTA
>CABUBS010000129.1 GCA_902489855.1 uncultured Collinsella sp. | reverse complement strand
CGCTCATCATGAGGTAGCCGACGTAGACTTTTCTTTTAAAGCCAGGCAACGCACGGACGCGCGATGTATTGCTTCCCAAGTTTTGGACATTTTGCCCTCCAAACGGCACTACCGCCGGCTACATCCTGCAGATATGCTGGACGTAATCGCATAGGCCCTATGAGGATGGGAGCAACCATGGCAGCCTTGTTCACGACCCCCAAACGCAATGACACTACCACCGGAACCCATGTTGCCGAACCCGACGTTCGCCGTCGCATAGGACTCGCGCACGGCAGCTGGCGCCGCGTGACGCGCCGCATCGTCGCGGGCGCCGTGTGCGCGCTCACGGTGAGCTCGCTGCTCATGCCGAGCGTCTCGCTCGCAGCGGAATGGGTCAAGGTCGGCGGCAACAAGTACAACACCGCGGCGAGCGACGAGGCCGGTACCTGGTCGTGGGACGGCGCCGACGACTTGAAGCTCAACAACTATAACGGCGGCGAGATCCAGGCCGCAGGCAAGCTCAACGTGAATTACTCGGGAACCAACATCGTCACTGCCGAATGGATCGAAAGCATCAAAGTTTCTCATGGCACTAACGAGAATGCCGAGCTCAATATCCAAGGCGACGAGGGCGGCACGCTCAGCGTGACATCTACTGAGGACGCTATCCTCTCCACGGGTAATATCAACATCGACGGAGCCGGATCCGTCAACGCCACGAGCACTGGGTTTGATGCCATCAATGCCGGAGGTGATCTCGCTATCAAAGGTTCGGGCAACGTCAACGCCACGGGTGCATCGGATGGCATCAGGGCAAACGGCAATATCACGATTGACGACAGCGGAGCCGTCACCGCCAGGGCTACCAAGGACAAGGGTATTGGAGCCGACAAGAACCTCACCATCAAGGGTGGCGGGACGGTCGAGGCAAGCTCCGAGAAAGACGCTGCCGTCGAGGCCAAGGGCAGCCTCGCAGCCACAAACGCCTCCCTCAACGTAAACGGTGTTGAATATGGCGTCTATGCCCACAAGGGCATCACCCTCGATCATGCAAACGTGACGGTCCGTGCAAGTAAAGGCAGATACGGTGGCGCCAACGCCCTCTTCACCTACCAGGACGACATCGTCGTCAAGAATGGCTCCACCGTGGACGCGTTTGCGGAAGCCGAGGTTTCGGCTGCATTCTCCACCAGAAACGATCGACCCAACGAGAAGGGCGGCCACATCTACATCAGCGACTCCGTTGTCAAGGCCATAGCCCGCTATGTCGAGAACGGCGACGGCCCCATCCCCTACAGCGAAAACCAAGATGGCGAGACGAGGCGCGAACCCCAAGGCGAGAACATCGGCATCATCGCCCAGACCAGCGAGGGCGTCACACCCGCAGTCATCTCGATCATCCGCAGCAAGGTAACGGCCGAAGGAGATACAGCGGCAATCTTTGCCCGTGCCATGAGCGCTGACGGCAAGACAATCGGCACCATCAAGATTGAGAACGCCGCCATCCAGACGCCCGAAGGCGGCAAGGTCATTGACTATCGCAAGCTCCGTGACGGCATCTACGAGGCAGGCCAAGCCATCGGCACGGGCGACGCCACGGTCGACTCCCTCTATATCAAAGCAGTCGCCAAAAGTACGACCATCGCACCTCCCGAGGTAGCCAAGCCGGAAGACCCCAAGCCCGACGAGACCAAGCCCGCAGAAAGCAAGCCCGCGGAGTCCAAGCAGAACCCCAAGCCTGAGGGCTCAAAGCCGACCAAGGCCGTTGCGGCTTCAACCACGAAAGCCAAGACTACCGGCGTGCTCGCGGCAACCGGCGACACCTCGGGTGCGGCCATCGTGGCAACCGTCCTTGCGGGAACAGCCGCTATCGCCGCAGGCACCATGGCGAGCCGTAAGCGTTCTTAGACGCCTCTGCGCACATGACAGCTCCCGCGAAGGCCCCGAGCCCCAGCACCGTTTAACAACGCCACCGCCGAGCTCCCCTCCGGCGGTGGCGTTTTCCATATGCGTCCGCAGGGGATGCACGAGATTGTCTTTGGTCTAGCCCAACCGGCATACGCTGGCGTGCGACAATTGGGGCTGCCGATATCACAACACTGAGAGAAGCCCGTCATGGAAGCGCATCAAAAGCAGATAACCGTTTATTCGAATCATACGGAAAGCGCGCCTGTCATCTACCTTCCTGTGGTCGTGGGCGACGGCAGCGAGGTTTATAAGTGTTGCCGAGAGCTCGACTGTCCGCCATTCGCCCTCGTCACCATTGGCGGGCTCGATTGGAATCGCGAGCTGAGCCCCTGGGCATGCGACGGGACCGTACGCGATGCCGAGCCTTTCGGCGGCCAAGCTGCCGATTTTCTTGATGAGCTGCTGAATCAGATAATCCCCCAGGTCGAGTCGTCGCTTCCTCAGCCGCCCACCTGGCGCGGCATTGCCGGTTACTCGCTCGCGGGCCTCTTCGCACTCTGGTCCCTCTGGCAAACCGATGTCTTTGGCCGCGCGGCGAGCGCATCGGGGTCGCTATGGTTTCCCGACTTTGTCGACCGTGCCAGCACGGCCCCTTTTGCCGGCAGCCCGCAAGCCGTCTACCTGTCACTCGGCAAAAAGGAAACCAAGACGCCCAACCGCATGATGCGGCATGTACTCGACGACACACGCGCGATGGAAGCGTTGCTCGTCGAGCGCGGCATTCCAACAACGCTGGAGCTCAACCCCGGCAATCACTTTGCCCAAACCGACTTACGCATGGCCCGCGGCATCCACTGGATACTGACACATTAAAAATGGTGCCCACACGCATATACGCATGGGCACCATATCTTGTTTTAGCTGAACGCAGCTGCTACTCAGCAGCCTCCTCAAGCTCGGAGACATCAAACTCAAAGTCGTTACCCGGCAGGACGGCGTTGAGCACAATGCCCACCAGTGAGCCCACGGCAAGGCCCGAAAGCGAAATCGTCACGCCGCCCAGCTCCAGCACGATGGCACCGGCGGTACTGTAGGCAATGCCGAGCGAAAGCACGAGCACCAGAGCCGCCACCAGCACGTTGCGGTTGTTCTGGAAATCGACCTGGTTCTCAATGAGGTTGCGCACGCCTACGGCACTGATCATGCCGTAGAGCACGAGCGACACGCCGCCGATAACGCATGGCGGCATGGCGGCGATCACGGCAGCGAACTTGGGGCAGAACGAAAGCACGATGGCGCAGCACGCGGCAATGCGAATCACGCGCGGGTCGAACACGCGCGTCAGGGCGAGCACGCCGGTGTTCTCACCATACGTAGTGTTGGCCGGAGCGCCAAAGAGCGAAGCCAGAATCGTGGCAAGGCCGTCGCCGAGCAGCGTGCGATGCAGACCGGGATCGGCAATGTAGTTGCGCTCGCAAGTCGAACCGATAGCAGAGATATCGCCGATATGCTCGATCATGGTCGCGAAGGCCAGCGGCATGATGGTGATGATGGCCGTCGTGGCAAGACCGCTATCGAACTGCGGCCCAAAGAGTGCAAACACGGTGTTATCCCACACGATGGGCAAACCGACCCAGGGAGCGGCTGCGACGCCAGAAAAGTCGACCTCGCCCAGCGCAGCCGCAACGGCATAGCTCACCACAACGCCCAGCAAGATCGGCACGATCTTAACCATGCCACGGCCCCAGATGTTGCAGATGACGATAACGGCAACGCCAATGACAGCCACAAGCCAGTTGGTCTGGCAGTTGGCAATTGCGGAGCTCGCCAGAATCAGACCGACCGAAATGACGATGGGGCCAGTCACCACCTCTCGCGCACGCCGTCACCTGCAAACGGCAGTGTTACTTCCAAACGCGCTCGGCAATGCGCTTGACCAGCGCGATCTTTGCCCATTGCTCATCCTCGGTCAGCTTGTTGCCAATCTCGCAGCTGGCAAAGCCGCACTGAGGCGACAGATACAGGTTCTCGAGCGGCACGTACTTTGCGGCTTCACGGATGCGCTCGACGATAACATCCTCGTTCTCGAGCTCTGCCGCCTTGGTGGTTACCAAGCCCAGCACGACCTTCTTGCCCGGGGCAACGTACTTGAGCGGCTCAAAACCGCCGGCGCGCGGCGTATCGAACTCCAGGTAAAATGCGTCGACATCCTCGTTTGCGAACAGGTACGGCGCGATGGGGTCGTAGCCGCCCTCGAAGGCATAGGTAGAGTGGTAGTTACCGCGGCACACGTGCGTGTTAATGATCAGGTCATCGGGCTTGCCCTCGATGGCGGCGTTGTTGAGCGCCACGCCCAGCTCGCTTACCTTTTGCAGATCAACCGGGCTCATTCCGGTCTTGGACACAAAGTCGGTATCGCAATAGATGCCCCAGGTGCAGTCATCAAACTGGATGTTGCGGCAGCCTGCTGCGTACAGGTCGGCGATCACCGTGCGATAAGCGGCTGCGATGGCGTCGGCAAGTTCCTCATCGGTCTTATAGACAGCGCGCAGGCTCTCCTGCTGGCCGTCGCAGCGGTCGAGCGTGACTTCGGAGAACGTCTGGATCGGCGCCGGAATGGTTTGCCGCGCGACCTGGCCCTCCCCCTCGAGCGCCTTGACAAATTTAAAGTGCTCGACGAAGGGGTGGTTCTCGCCGCTGATGGAGCCGGTCACCACGGCGGTGTCGGCTGTGGTCTCCTCGTCGTGGAACATATAACCCGTACGCGAGGTACGGCGTTCAATGCCGTTAAGGCCCCACATAAAATCGAGGTGCCAGTAGCTGCGGCGAAACTCACCATCGGTGATGACCTGCAGGCCGGCGGCCTTCTGCTTTGCCACCAAATCGCGAATGGCATCGTCCTCGACGGCCTTAAGGCCGGAAGCGTCGAGTTTACCCGCGACATAGGCGGCACGGGCGTCCTTTACAGCCTGCGGACGAAGAAAGCTGCCGACAATATCGGCGCGAAACGGCGCGTTCGGTTGAATCGAAGTGCTCATAGATATCTCCCTTTGCATTGGTTGCTTTACTGGGACAGAGTATGAGCGCTCATATGACCATCGTAAAATATACGTTTATAACAGTTTGATATAGATGTTTCCTATATCAGTCTGGACTGTCATAAAGAGACTTGAACCGTGCGGAGCACAGCAGCCTAGATATGCTGACGAATCGCGTCGATATAGGCCCGACCGTAGCGCGTGAGCGTCGTGTTCTTGCGCGTGATGATGCCAATCTCCATGTACTCGTCCACGTCGAGCGGAATCGAGATAATGCCGGGGCCGTTGAGCTCGTGGCTGATCACGCCCGAGCATACCGTGTAGCCGTTGAGGCCCATGGCCAAATTGAACAACGTCGCACGGTCGCGCACGCGGATATTTTTGCGACGCTCGAACGTCGAGGTCAGCTCCTCGGAATAGTAAAACGAGTTGTAGCTGCCCTGCTCGTAGGACAGGAACGGGTAGTCTTCCAGATCCTCGAGCGTCACGCTGGAGCGGTCCGCCAGCGGATGGTCGGCGCAGACGAAGACATGCGGCGTGGCGCAGAAGAGTCCTTCGAACACGAGCTCGTTGGCCACCAGCATGCGCTCGATGACCTCGCGGTTATGCTCGGATAAGTACAGGATGCCCAGTTCGCTTTTCATATGCGCGACATCCTCGATAATCTCGTGAGTCTGCTCCTCGCGCAGGGTGAAGTCGTAACGCGCGGCATCGAACTCGCGGATCACGTCGACAAACGCGTTGACGGCAAAGGAATAATGCTGGCAGCTCACACTAAAGTGCGGCACCTGCTCGGATGCGCCCTTGTACTTGCCCTCGAGCAGATCGGCCTGGTCGAGCACCTGGCGCGCATAGCCCAAGAAGGTCTCGCCTTCCTCGGACACAATGACGCCCTTGTTGGTGCGCTCAAAGATGTGCACACCCATCTCGTTTTCGAGATCGCGAATCGACGCGGTAATCGAAGGCTGCGATACAAAGAGCCGGCGCGAGGCCTCGGTAATGCTGCCGCATTCGGCAACTTTGACGACATATCTGAGCTGCTGGAGCTTCATGACGTTCTCCCTAGACGTTC
>CABUBS010000128.1 GCA_902489855.1 uncultured Collinsella sp. | reverse complement strand
AGGCAAGGCATGACCAGAAGGTCTATGCCTTGCCTTTTTCATGCCAACTTGTTCGTTCTGGGCGGCGCTCGCTGTCCGTCCTCTACCTACGGCGTTGTCTTGCTCCGGATGCGGCAGTTAGTGGTAGTCATTCTGATCCGTAGGGGACGGAGGAAAACGGATCATTTTGGTAAATTGCTATGTGGGTTTATTTAGGTTGACTTGGTAGTCTATGGGCCATTTACCTGCTTAAAGCGTCGGTCGATTACCAAAATAATGCTCAAAAAATCGTCCAAGAAGTCGCGAGCCATTTTTTGACGCGTCGTGCGTCAAGTGATTCGGCAAGTGTTTGGTTAGATATTGGTCAGTTTTGGGGCAACCTTGCCAAAAGCTTGACGGATGCAAATCTAGACGTCGACAAATGAGCACTTCGATTGCGCCGCGAGCAAAAATCTGGGCTGATTCTCGATAATCGCTTCCAATCGTCCCTTACCGCGTGTCACCCTCGCGTACAATCTGCTCCGACATTCACGCGCCGCCCGGCGCTCAAGAGGGGAGGACCCCATGGCAAACGAGATCTGGACCATCAAGCGTTGTCTCGAGTGGACCAAGGAGTACCTGGCCGAGCGCGGCGAGGAGCATCCCCGTCTTTCTGCCGAGTGGCTGCTGTGCGCGGCTACGGGCCTGGCGCGCATCGACTTGTATATGCGCATGGACGAGACGCTCGACGCGGCCCAGCTCGAGACCATGCATGCGGCTGTCGTCCGCCGCGCCAAGGGCGAACCGCTGCAGTACATCACGGGTAGCACGCAGTTCCGCATGATCGACGTAGCGTGCGCCCCCGGCGTGCTCATCCCGCGCCCCGAGACCGAGATGCTCGTCGAGGAAGTTCTGAACTATCTGGATGCCGAGGTGCTGAGCCCCGAGGCCGCCGCCCGTCAGCGCGTGGAGTTGCCCTGGAACGATGAAGTCGAGCAGGCCCGCAAGGCCGAGGCAGCACTGGCCGATGAACGCGCGACTGCCGAGCGCCGTGCCGCCAACCTCACGGCTGCCGACGAGGCGGCGCTGGGCAGCGACGTACTTGGCAGCCGCGCCTATGCCGAGGAGCTGGCCGATCGCGAGGCCGAGGAAGCCGCCGCGCGGGCAGCAGAAAGCGAAGCAGCAGAAGCCGAGGCCATGGAAGCCCCCGAGCCCGAGCTCGACGAATACGGCATTGCCATCGAAGGCGACGACCAGGAGACGACCTCCGCGCAGAACGCCGCCGAGGCCACCGAGCCCGCTCCCGCCGAGCCCCGCGTCGCCCGCGTCCTCGAGGTCGGCTGCGGCACGGGCTGTATCTCGCTCTCGCTTGCCTGGGAGCGCCGCGGCCACGTCACCTGCACCGCTACCGATATCGAGCCGCGCGCCATCGACCTGGCAACCAAAAACCGCGACGCCCTAGGTCTCACGGCAGACGAGGTCGCATTCAGCCTCACCAACCTGGTAAGCTCGATTCCCCGCGAAGAGTGGGGCACCTTCGACGTCCTCGTCTCCAACCCTCCGTACATTCCCACCGACGTCATGCGCTCGCTGCCGCACGAGGTCAAGGATTTTGAGCCCGACCTGGCGCTCGAAGGCGGTGCCGACGGCCTCGACATCTTCCGCCGCTTGCTCAACGCGGCGCCCTACATGTTGCGCGCCGGTGGCCTCTTTGCCTGCGAGCTCTACGAGGGCGCTCTCGACGCCGCCGCCGAGCTCTGCCGCCAAGCGGGCCTGTCGGATGTGCGCATCGTCCGCGACCTCACCGATCGTCCCCGCATCGTCCGAGCCATCGTCATCGAGCCCAAACAGCGTCAGTAATATTTATTAACTGATTCATTTCTAATTATAAAGCAATTTATAATTATCTCGGTTGGTAGCTGGTAGCCGAGGGGGTCATAATGAAACAACGATTTACCTATGACTGCGTTCTCATAAAAGAAGACGACGGTTACTGTGCCAGCTTCCCGCAGGTCCCCGGGGCCTTTGCCGATGGCGATACGCGCGAAGAAGCAATAGCTCATGCCATCGAGGCGCTGATGGCGTTTTTGGCCGACGATCTTAACAATGGTCGGGCTCCGGCTGGGTACGAGCGTTCGGCCGAGGTCGTGGCCCTTTCAGTCGAAATCGACCACGAGGACGCTCGGGAAGCGGCGTGTCGAACGTTTAAGGACGCGGCGGCGGACCTCAGGGTTTCCGCACCGCGAATCACTGCGCTGGTCAAAGCCGGCAAACTCGATGTTGAGCTTGTCGACGGCCGTCGGATGATTACGATCGACAGCATCGAGCGTTACGCCGCTCAGGAACGCCATGCCGGCAGGCCAAAGAAGTTCGTCGCAGTCCAATAACCCCTCGTTGCCTACTGATCTCGGGCTTCACTTCTGCAAAAAAGACCCTTCGAGCCTATTTCCGCTCTTGCAATATACCGTAAAACTTCTACTATAGAAGGAGAAAGGTATGTCAAATCAGCCGCATCGATACCGCATTGTGCTCGATTACATCGAGCCTTGGCTCGATGAGCAGGGTAAGGAGGCTCGATCAAGATGGAGCTGCATGAGTATATGGAATCACGCGGGATAGCGCGTGAATCTATTGCCGCCGAGCAGGAGAAAACTCGTGAACGTATCGAAGCCTATAAGCTCGCTCAAATTCGCAAACTAAAGGATCTGACGCAGGCCTCGGTGGCCCAGTCGATGGGTGTTTCTCAAAAACGCATATCGGAGCTCGAGCGCGGGGAGCTGGGATCAATGAGGCTCGACACGCTGAGCAGGTACGCAGAAAGTCTCGGCGGAAAGCTTGTCGCAAGCATTGAGTTTCCCGATCGTACCGTTACGCTTGTTCGCTAAAAATCTGCAATAACCCCCTCACTTTCACCGACTACTAGAGCCGCTCACCAAACCAACATGCGCTCTGGGCAAATAGGTTGAATGTTTCGTGCGAGAATGCCCCACAGTAAACAAACTTGCACCGGAGCGTAAGGGGCTGGCATACACATGCAGACGGTCTATCGGGTATACGAGGGAACGCGCGAGCCGCATCGGCTTTCCGTCGAGCGCGCGGCCGAGGTGCTCGGCCGCGGCGGCCTGGCGCTGATCCCGACCGAGACGGTCTACGGTGTCGCCGTGGCAGTCAACGCCTTCTCGGACGCCGTGCCCCAAGATACAGGCGAATTCCCATCATGGCCGCGCGATCC
Organism: uncultured Collinsella sp.; assembly: GCA_902489855.1. Lineage (GTDB taxonomy): Bacteria > Actinomycetota > Coriobacteriia > Coriobacteriales > Coriobacteriaceae > Collinsella. Next base: position 2,853 of record CABUBS010000128.1, on the reverse strand, counting down.
GCGGGCTGCCGTCAATGGCGCCGCGGTCCCTGCGCTCGGTACCGGCTACCGCCGTATCTTCACTCTCAAGCAACGTGAACTCACGCAAACCGTCGCTTGGCTAGTCGATGGCGTCGAAGCACTCGACCGCTATGGCGTGGATATCCCGGAAGAGGCCCGCGTGCTTGTCCGACGATGCTGGCCGGGCGCCCTGACTATCGTGGTCAAGGCGGCCCCCTGCGTGCCGACCTTTATGCGCGCCGCCGACGACACGGTGGCACTTCGCGCTTCGGCTTCGCCCGTGGTGCAAGCGCTCATCCGCGCCTGCGGCAGCCCTCTTGCCTGCACCAGCGCCAACACGCATGGCGCGCCCGCGCCGGCAAGTTTTGTCACGGTGGAGGAGCGCATCCTGGAGGGGGTCGATGTGGCCGTCGATGCCGGTGAGACCCCGTGTCGCGACGCCTCGACCATCGTGTCGTTCCAGCACGGCGGGCTCCAGATCCTGCGCCAAGGCGCACTTCCCGCATCAGAGATCGAACGGGTCCTGTCCGACCCGATGCAATAGAAAGGTGTAAGCGATGTCGTTGAATCTGGGCAGCCTGGGCATGGAAGATGCCTCGTTTAACTTTGGCGGTTCCTACATCATGGCGCTCGACTGCGGCACCACCTCGGTACTTGCGACCATCGTCGACGAGTACGGCTGCATCGTCGCGCAGGCGCGTCGTAGCGTCAAAACCAGCTTCCCGCGTCCCGGTTGGATAGAGCAAGACCCCATGGAGGTGCTTGCCAGCCAGATCGGCGTGATGATGGAGGTCCAGTTTAAGAGCGGCATCCATTCTGACCGCATCGCCGCCATCGGTATCTCCAACCAGCGCGAGACCACGGTGGTGTGGGACCGCATAAGCGGCCAACCCATCTATAACGCCATCGTGTGGCAATGCCGTCGCACCGCACCTCTGATCGACGAGCTGGTCGAGCGGGGCGCAGAAGAGCTGGTGCGCTCCCGCACGGGACTCACGCTCGATCCGTATTTCTCGGCTTCCAAGGTGCAGTGGATCCTCGACAACGTCGACGGTGCGCGTGAGAGCGCGGCGGCGGGCGACCTCATGTTCGGCACCATCGACACCTGGCTCATCTACAACCTTACCGGCAGCCAGGTCTTTGCCACCGACTACACCAATGCCAGCCGCACGGCGCTCTTTAATATCCATACGCTCGATTGGGACGACGACCTGCTGGCGCTCTTTGACGTTCCACGTTCCATGATGCCCGAGGTTCGCTGGAGCTCGGGCGACTACGGCCGCGTCGCGAGCGACATCATGACCAACATGCCGCCCATCATGGGCGTGGCGGGCGATCAGCAGGCGTCGCTGTTCGGCCACTGCTGCTTCCATCCCGGCCAGACCAAAAACACCTATGGCACGGGTTGCTTTATGCTCATGAACACCGGCGACGAGGTCGTCGAATCCAAGAACGGTCTGGTCTCCACGATCGGTATCGCCGCGGACGGCAAGATCAGCTATGCGCTCGAGGGTTCTATCTTTGCCGCCGGCTCAACCATGAACTGGCTGCGCAACAACATGGGCATCATCTCGAGTGTGAGCGAGTCCGCGCAACTCGCCGCTTCGATCAACGACAACGAGGGCTGCTACTTCGTCCCCGCCTTCGCTGGCCTGGGCGCTCCCTGGTGGGACCCGCGTGCCCGCGGTATCGTGTGCGGCCTGACCGGTGCCTCGAGTCGCGCGACCATTGTGCGTGCGGCCTGCGAGTCCATGGCCTACCAGAGTTATGACGTGCTGCGCGCCATGGAGCAGGACGTGGGACTTTCGATTGAGCGCCTGTCCGTCGATGGCGGCGCCTCACGCAACGAGTTCATCATGCAATTCCAGGCCGACCTGCTGGATATCCCCGTGCTGCAATGCGAGACGGTGGAGACCACGGCAATCGGTGCCGCGTACTTGGCGGGTCTTGCCGTCGGCTATTGGGAAGACCTTGAAGAGCTGGAGCAAAATGCCCAGATCGTTAGGACCTTCCTTCCCCATATGTCCGCCGAGCGTCGCGAGCAAAACCTTGCGGGCTGGCGTGATGCAGTCAAGCGCTCGCTCAGTACCGCACAGTAGGGCTGCGATGGGCTGCTCGATACAACAAACCGCTAAACTTATGCATGGCGTGCGGCGGCAACATTGCTGCGCGCCTTGTCAGCAAGGCCGTTTTGCGGCTGCAACGAAAGGGGCAATCAACCCATGACCGTCACCTACGATGCGTCCCGTGTGACGCTTGTCGATCATCCGCTCGTCCAGCACAAGCTGTCGATCCTGCGCGACAAAAACACCGGCACCAACCAGTTCCGCCAGCTTGTGCGCGAGCTCGCGCTTTTTGACGGCTACGAGGCCATGCGCGACCTGCCTATGGAAGACGTCGAGGTCGAGACCCCCATCACTACCGCCACGTTCAAACAGCTTGCCGGCAAGAAACTCGCCATCGTGCCCATCCTGCGTGCGGGCCTTGGCATGGTCGACGGTATCCTCGACCTGGTGCCCTCCGCTCGCGTGGGCCACATCGGCATGGAGCGCGACGAGGTCACCCACGAGCCGCACGAGTATTACTGCAAGATGCCCAAGGATATCGACCAGCGCATCTGCCTGGTCGTCGACCCCATGCTCGCCACGGGCGGTTCGGCCGAGATGGCCATCAGCTACCTGCGCGAGCGCGGTGTCAAGGATATCCGCATGCTGTGCATCGTCGCCGCGCCCGAGGGCCTCAAGTCACTGACCGAAAAGGACCCCGACGTACATATTTATACGTGCGCCATCGACGACCATCTCAACGAGGCCGCCTACATCGTTCCCGGCCTCGGCGACGGTTTTCTTAAGA
>CABUBS010000127.1 GCA_902489855.1 uncultured Collinsella sp. | reverse complement strand
CTTCTCGACCGCGCGCATGATCGCCTTCCCCTCCCGGCGGGCGGGCCCTGCGGTATCCTTGCTGGCTTTTCTCCCGTGCGGATGAAAAGGGCTGAGGGAAAGTTTGTGAGCTGGTCGGGCTTTGCCCGGCCAGCTCTTTTTGATTTAAAATACCTGCTCAGTTGTGTGGTTTTGTGCTGGGAGGCATCTGTGGGCAAGGCTAAGGCTAAAGCGAAGAAAAAGACGACGGGGGCGCGGGCTAAGCGCGATCGTCGTCGGAAACTCGCGACCGAAGCGCCCGTGTCTGCCGAGGAGTTGTTGGCGAGCGTACCGGGGCTCGACGCGCTGCAGGATGTTCCGGCGTTTGATGACCTGCCGGTCGATGAAGCCCAGCAGACTGCCTTTGATGATTTCTGCGCACATGCCGAGGAGCCCGAGCAGATGCAGCTGGGTGCCGTTATTCGCCTGGATCGCGGGTTTCCGCTGGTGGCCACTGCCGACGACACCTTTCGTGCCGAGCATGCCGTGGGGTTTGCCAAGTCGCGCGGCGAGGACGAGGTCCTGCTGCCTGCCGTGGGCGACCGCGTGGCGGTACGTCGTGCGCCCGGGCACGACATGGGCGTGATCGAGTGCGTGCTACCGCGCCGTACGAGCTTTGAGCGTTGGCGCGGCCGTGCCCGCGGAGAGCGCCAGGTGCTCTGCTCCAACGTGGATAGCGTGCTAATCGTGCAGGCGCTCGGTGCCGGTGAGGTGCTGCTCGACCGCGTGGCGCGCTCTCTGGTGTTGGCGCTCGACTGCGATGCCGAGCCGGTGGTGGTACTCACCAAAGCTGACCGCTGCGATGCCGAGGAGCTCGAGCGCGATCTGGACCGCGTGCGCCGCCTGGTGGGTTCGGACGTGCGCGTGATCGTGACGTCCTCTGCCGAGGGCCGCGGCCTGGACGGGGTCCGTGCCTGCGTGCCTGCCGGGAGCTGTGCCATGATTCTGGGCGAGTCGGGTGCCGGCAAGTCGACGCTGCTCAATGCACTGCTGGGCCACGATACGTTGGCGACCGGCGGTGTGCGTGAACGCGACGACCAGGGCCGTCACACTACCGTCGCGCGCGTGATGGTGGCGCTGCCGGGCGACGCCGGCGTGATCGCCGATGCTCCGGGCCTGCGCAGCCTACCGCTCGTGGGTCACGAGCGAGGTCTGGCGCGCGCTTTCCCCGAGATTGTCGAGGCATCGCGCGCGTGCCGGTTTGGCGATTGCACACATACCCATGAGCCGGGTTGTGCCGTTCGCGAGGCCGAGGGTGCCGGGCAGATTGACAGCCTGCGCCTGGAAACGTTCCAAAATCTGGCGTCATCCATGCGCGTGAGCGCTCAAATGCTCGATCCCGATGTTCATCTGTAATTGATTTTTCCTATGACAGCCGTCTCCCAACTGTTCAGGAGACGGCTTTTTTGCTGCGGAAAAGCCTCGAAACATGTAATTTGCTGACGTGCTGACCAAAACCTTGCCACGAGCTTGACGGGCTGGTCAGCTTTTGGTCAGCGATTGGTTTGACATCGAAAACCAAGATTACGATTGCGCCGCTTTGCACTCTGACCGCCCAGACAATGGTGGTACGGGCATTCGCCCGGCACTGCCATGAGAGGAGCGGCCGTGAACAAGAGCAAGCGCATCGCCATCAGTCTGGTCGCGGGCGTGCTCGCTGCGCTGCTCTGCATGGCTTACGGCTCGTCGATCCGCTCACGAGCCGAACAGGTCCAGGCTGAGACCTTGGCCAAGTACGGTGGCGATCGCGTCGAGGTATGCGTCGCGGCGCGCGATATCGATGTGGGCGAGGCCCTCGATGAGACCAATGTCATAACCCAGGAATGGCTGACGAGCCTGCTGCCGCGTGACGCGGCGACCGAGCTGCGCCAGGTGCGCGGCGACGTGACGACTTCGCGTATTCCCAAAAACGCCGTGATCTGCAATGTCTACACCAAGGCCGAGAGCCGCAAGCTCGAGGTGCCTAAGGGCAAGGTCGCCGTTTCGGTAGCGGTCGATGCCGAGCACTCGGTCGGCGGTGCTACGGGCGTGGGCAGCTACGTGGATGTGTATGTGCAAAAAGACGGCGTAACCGATCGGCTGTGCGGCGCGTACGTGATCGATACCAGTGAGGATTCCGGTGCCACGCGCGAGGGCAAGATCGAATGGGTGACGCTGGCGGCTGACCCCGAAGACGTCAAGGAACTGCTGGGAGCCTCGGGCAAGGGAACGGTCAGCTTGACGATTCCCGCCACGGCGCGCGGCAAAAAGAGCGGAGGCGACGAGTGATGAAGGCGATCTGGCTTGCGTGCTGCGCGTGCGGCGATTACGGACTGTTGCAGCGGGAAGTCGAGGGCCGTGATGTGGGTGCACAGGTGCTTCGCGTGGGTGACCTGGACGGGCTGGTTTCCATGGCGCGGGCGTTTCCGTCGCGCCGCGGGGCTGCCATCATCGCGGCGTCTCTGTTTGATACCGAAGATGTGCGCAAGACTGTTGCGCGCCTGACGGCCGAAGGCCGCGTGAGTCGCGTGGTCGTGTTGATAGAAGCGCTCGATCCGTCGGATATCGAGGGGCTGTTTCGCGCGGGGGCGACCGAGGTCATCGCTGCACACAGTATATGCGGCAACGGGCGCGCGGGCGAGGGAGCGGTTGATTCCGATCGGCGCATGACGATTGAGCCCGATGCTTTTGTTGATAGGGAACCCGGGGCGCCTCGCGCTACAAGAGGCCCGCGTGTTGATGATTATGGAAAAGCGGAAGCCGAGCATGGTCGGCGCCCCCGGAACCCCCTTGTATACGATGACGCTGGAGGGCCGGCGCAGCATGCTGGCGATTCCCCGGCTGTAGATATGGGATACGTGCACGGCGTGAATCTGGCGGATGAACTCGATGAAGTTGAGGGCTTTGCCGGGTGCGGCGAGTTGTCGCTGATGCAGCATGAGCAGATTGCACAGAACGAGCCTGCCTCGCAGACCGAACAAGCTGCCATGCCGGCTTGGACGCAGCGTGTGGCTGCGGCGGGGGAGACGGGGACGCTGTCACCGACGCCCGCCCCGCCGCCTCCGATGCCGCCGGCAGACGCTGCCGCTTCGCCGCATCGAGCTCCGGTCATCTGCGCCATTTCGGGTTCGGGCGGTTGCGGCAAGTCGACGATCGTTGCCACCATGGCACACACATCGTCGCTGTTGGGCTTGCGTGCCGCCGTGCTCGACCTGGATCTGATGTTTGGAAACCTTTACGACTTGTTAGGCGTCGATGCTCCGCGCGATATGGCGGCACTTATCGAGCCGTCGGCGGCGGGCACGCTCACCGAGCCGGATATCGTAGCCACATCGATGCGCGTGGCACCGGGCGTTACGCTCTGGGGTCCCGTCGCGGCGCCCGAGCAAGCCGAGCTCATGGCACGTCCGGTGGAGCTACTGCTTGATGTTCTGCGTCGAGAATCCGATGTGGTCTTTATCGATACCTCGGTCTTTTGGGGCGACGCCGTGGCGGCTGCGGTGGCGGCGAGCGACCGTTGCCTGGTCGTTGGCGATGCGGCGGTGTCGTCCGCGGCATCGGCATCGCGCGTCATTGAACTGGCAGGTCGAGTAGGTGTGCCGCGCACGCGCATGAGCGCCGTGTTCAACCGGTTCGGTGCGCGCGGGGCAGACGAGGACGTCGCCATGCGCTTTGAGATTGCCTGTGCGTTGAGCTCCAAGATTCGTATCGCCGATGGCGGGCAGGATCTCGCCGCGCTCATGGCGTTTGGGCGCGCTGACGAGGCAGTGGGGCAGACCAGCGCTTTTGCGACTAGCGTGCGCGAGGCCACGCGCGAGATGCTCGTGGAACTGGGGTGCGCCGTCGGCCCTTGGAGCGATATGGTCGCCGACCGTGCAACGCGCACCGAACGCCCGCGTATCCGCCTTCCCTGGTCGCGCGAGGGCGATCAGCGATGAGCCTGCAAACGAGGATTAAGGCTGCCGGCGCTGCGGCGGCGGCAGCGCCTGTAGATGCGGGGCGTCGCCGCGCCGTGAAACGACGCACCAAGCGCGCCGTGATGGACCGCATGGGTTACGACGAAGTGGCGCGTATCAGCGCCTATATCGACCCGGCACTTGCCCGCTCGGAATTGCGTCCTGCGGTGGAGGCGGCGCTCAATGTTGAGGAGCCGACCGATCTCGCGACGCCCGAGCGCGAGACCATCATCGACGAGATTTTGGATGACGTGGTGGGCTTGGGGCCGTTGCAGCCGCTCATCGAGGACGACACCGTTACCGAGATCATGATCAACGGCTGCCGCTCGGCTTTCTTTGAACGCGGCGGCGTCTTGTACCCCATCGAGCATGCGTTTGAGGATGATGAGCAGATCCGTGTGCTTATCGACCGCATTATCTCGCCACTTGGCCGCCGCATCGACGAGCGCAGCCCCATCGTCAACGCCCGCCTCAAAACGGGCTATCGCGTCAACGCGGTGATTCCGCCTGTGGCGATTGACGGACCGATTCTCACCATCCGAAAGTTCTCGGACCGTATCTGCTCGCTGGACGAGCTCGTGGGGTTGGGATCGCTGCCGCTTTGGTATGCGCAGCTGCTGTCGTGTGCGGTGTCGCTGCGACAGGACCTGGCGGTTGCGGGAGGCACGGGATCTGGTAAGACCACCCTGCTCAACGCGTTGTCATGTGAGATTTCCACCGGCGAGCGCATCGTGACGATCGAGGACTCTGCCGAGCTCAAGTTTGCGCATCATCCGCACGTGGTGCGCCTAGAGGCGCGCGAGGCTTCAATTGAGGGCGAGGGCGCGGTGACGATCCGCGACCTGGTAACTAATGCCCTACGCATGCGCCCCGACCGCATCGTGGTGGGCGAGGTGCGCGGTGCCGAGTGCTGCGACATGTTGCAGGCCATGAACACGGGCCACGACGGGTCGCTCACCACACTTCATGCGGGTTCAGAACAGGAGACCGTGGTGCGTCTGACGTTGCTTGCACGTTATGGCATCGATCTGCCGAGCGAGCTCATCGAGGAGCAGATTGCCATGGCGCTCGACGGCATCGTGATGTCCGAGCGCCACGCCGATGGCAGGCGTTTCGTCTCCTCGTATTCGGGGGTGCGACGCGCCGCATCGGGTGGCGTAGAGCTCGAGCGCTATGTGACGTTCGATGCCGCCGAGCGCACCTGGACGCTTGACCGCGAGCCGCCGTTTATCGCAGAAGGCCTGCGGTCGGGGACGCTCACACAAGAGGAGGTGGACGAATGGAGATCACTGTGCCCCTCGTCGTAGGGGGCTTGGCAGGGCTTTCTGTCGCGACGGCGTGCGGGGCGGAACCTCGTGTGCCGCAGGTACCGCCGGCGGAGCTGGCACGTCAGGCGCTCGAGACGGTGGCAGAGAAGCTGCCGCGTGAGCTGGTGGAAAACGATCTGCTGAAAAAGATCGCCCGTTCGTGGGCATCGCTGGCTCCGGCGCATCGCCTTGGCCTCGTGATCGAAGATGCTTCGGGACGTTTGGCGTTTCTGCTGCTATCGAGCGGTGTCTGCTGCGTTTTACTAACGATGGTGTCGTTATCGCCCCTCGGATTTGCCTTGGGATTTGTTGCTCCGTTTGCCGTTGGCGCCGCTCGGGATGGCTTTGAGAGCCGGCGCGAGCAACACGATGCAGAAGAGGCAATGCCCGAGGCGTTTACCGCACTTTCCATGTCGCTTGCCTCGGGACATTCGCTGGCCCAGGGCATGCGCTTTGTGGGCGCTCATGCGCAAGAGCCAGTACATACCGAGTTTTTGCGGGTGGCGGCGGCGATCGATTGCGGCATCTCGGCGACCGACGCGCTCGATGACTTGCTCGTGCGTATCGACGCCCCCGGTCTTTCGCTTGTGACCTTGGCGCTTAAGGTGTCTCAGCGCACCGGCGCTCCGCTTGCCGACTTACTGTCCGAGGCGTCGAGCATGGTGGGGGAGCGCATTGAGCTCAAGCGCCGCCTGGATGTTAAGACGTCGCAGGCTCGCATGTCTGCGCATATGGTCGCGGCGATGCCGGCGGGCATGTGCGCGGTGTTGGCGCTGCTTTCGGCAGATTTTCGTCGCGGTCTTGCGACGCCTGCCGGCGCGGGCGCTGTGGTGCTGGGTCTTGCCCTCAACGCCGTTGCCCT
>CABUBS010000126.1 GCA_902489855.1 uncultured Collinsella sp. | reverse complement strand
AAGATGCACTAGGCCTGGACGAAGTCCGGGCCCGCGCCTTTAGACGCGAGCCCGGGGCCCGTGGGTTATACCCTAAGAGCAAACCACCCTTTTTAAGGGTGGTTCTGATTTTAGGTGCGGAAAATAATGAACACAATCATGCTATCTGTATGTTAACGAGTAATCGCTTGACTCCAATTTGGCGATAGCTACTACTCGGAAAGAAAATCCAGGCGAAAAAACGCCGATTTGGGGGCTTAATCGCTGCTACTAAAAAGGTAACAGTACTCATATTTGCCCTTTTTTGGCCACAAGCCCTAAAACAAGCCTCGCCAGGGTCGGGAAACGGGCCAAATCGTCGGCCTCGAGGCTCATTCCACGGTGCCGTAGATGGCGCCCCAGCCGTGGGCGGCCAAGGCGGAGTTGAGCTGGTCGCAAAGTGACTGGCGGTCGTAATAGCCGGGTGGCAGCAGGTTGACGATTTCCATGAGATCGGGCGCCAGGTCCAAGATTTCGGCCTGTACGATCAGATCCAGGCGGTCGATGGCGTGGCGGTCGTAAAACAGTCCGTCGACCAGGCGCTGCAGGTCGCCGAATTCCTCGGCCTGGAACGATCCGTACTCCATAGTGCCTCCTTGGGCGCTCCACGCCGGCATGCGCGGCGATTCGTAATTCATTGCGATGGACTTAATCTATCACGGCTTCATAACGTTGCGACGGTGGCGGTCTATACTTAGAAGAATTGCAACGTACCGCTTCGTGAAAGGTCGCATCCATGCAGACGATCTACCAGAAGATGGAAACCACCGAACTCGATGCCGCCATCGAGGCGCTCAAGGCCGAGGTCTCCGAGGTCAAGGCCAAGGGCCTGGCGCTCGATATGGCCCGCGGCAAGCCATCGCCCGCCCAGGTGGACATCTCGCGCCCCATGCTCGATATCCTCAATGCCGATGCCGATCTGCACGATGGCAACGTCGACTGCTCCAACTACGGCTGCTTTGAGGGCATTCCCTCGGCACGCAAGCTAGCGGGGGAGTTCCTGGGTTGCCCCGCTGAGCAGACGCTCGTGCTGGGCTCGTCGAGCTTGCTGATCGAGCACGATATCGCCGGTATGTTCTGGCGTTGCGGCTCATGTGGTAGCGACCCTTGGGAGGCTTACGAGGCCGCGCACGACGGCAAGAAGGTCAAGTTCCTGTGCCCGGTTCCCGGCTACGACCGCCACTTTGGCATCACCGCCGATCTGGGTATCGAGAACGTCCCCGTCGCGATGACCGACAACGGTCCCGACATGGACGAGGTCGAGCGCCTCGTTGCCGCTGACGACTCCATCAAGGGTATCTGGTGCGTGCCCAAGTATTCCAACCCCACGGGCATCACCTTTAGCGAGGACACTGTGCGCCGCCTGGTCGAGATGCCCACGGCCGCGCCCGATTTCCGCATCTTCTGGGACAACGCCTACTGCGTGCACGACCTGTACGACGAGACCGACGAGCTCGCAAACATCTTTGACCTCGCTCGCACGGCGGGCACCGAGGACCGCGTGGTTGCCTTTGCCTCGACGTCCAAGATCACCTTCCCGGGTGCCGGTATCGGCTTTATCGGTGCGAGCCCCGCGGTCATCGCCGAGTTCTCCAAGCGCCTGAAGGCTGGCCTTATCAGCGCCGATAAGCTCAACCAGCTGCGCCACGTGCGTTTCCTTCCCACCATCGAGGCGGTCAAGGAGCACATGAAAAAGCATGCCGAGTTCTTGCGCCCGCGCTTTGAGGCCGTTGAGCGCAAGCTTACCGAGGGCTTGGGCGATACGGGCTGCGCCACCTGGACGCACCCCCGCGGCGGCTACTTTGTAAGCTTCGATGGTCCCGAGGGCTCGGCCCAGAAGGTTGCTGCGCTTTGCGCCGACCTGGGCGTCAAGCTCACGCCGGCCGGTGCTACCTGGCCCTATGGCAAGGACCCGCGCGATACCAACATCCGCATCGCGCCGAGCTATCCCACGGTCGAGGACCTGGAGGCCGCGCTCGATGTGCTGGTGCTGGCCGTTAAGCTCGTCGCTGCCGAGCTTGCGCGTGCCGAGCGCGCCTAACGCGCGGCTTCCCGTACTATCCGCACTTTCGATACGTAAAGGAGCATATACATGGATTTGGGTATTTCCACCAACCCCACGCCAGAGCTCTACACCATTAAGGTAACCGGCGAGATCGACATCTCTAACGCCGATAGCCTGCGCAATGCCATCGGCCTGGCGCTCGAGCAGCCTACTGAGGCCGTTGAGCTCGATTTTGCCCAGGTGAGCTACATCGATTCGACGGGCATTGGCGTGCTCGTGGGCGCCGCGCACCACGCGTTCGACCACGGCAAGCGCTTTAGCTGCACCAATGTGCAGCCCCCGGTGATGCGCGTGGTCCAGCTGTTGGGTGTCGACCAGGAGATTTCGATCACCGCTGCATAATCTTTGCCCCCAAAAGGGCATGCCGTTTGGCATATGTTTGTGATGCGCTCGGACGTTTTGGCGTCCGGGCGCTATACTTGACCGAATGATTAGACGAGTTCCGGCCGAATGGCGCGGTGCGGGCTCGACTCACATCGAGCCTTGGAGGTATGTGTGTTTGGTATTGGAGAGGGTGAGCTCGCGATCATCGTGGTCTTCGGCTTTTTGCTGTTTGGCCCGGATAAGCTCCCACAGATGGGCCGCACGATCGGCCGTGCCATCCGTCAGTTCCGCGAGACGCAGGAAAAGATGACGGCCGTTGTTCAGTCCGAGATAATCGATCCGGTGAGCGAGGCCGCGTCGGCCCCGGTCAAGCCCAGGAAGGCTGCCGTCGATGACGATTCCGATGCAGACGAGGATGCCGTCGAGACGGCAGCGCCCGCCAAGAAGGAGACCTTTGCCGAGCGCCGTGCCCGCCTTGCTGCCGAGAAGGCTGCGAGCGAGGGTGCCGCCGAGGGCGAGGGTGCTGCTGAGGAGTCCGAGGCCGAGGGCGCCGAGCCTGCCGCTGCCGCCGAGCCTGTCGTCGAGCCCGAGCCTGCTGCAGAGCCCGAGCCGGCAGAGCCCACGACGGCTGACCTCTACGCCCGTCGTCCCCGCAAGCGCAAGGCCGTCGTCGACCAGCTCGCTCGCGAGCTCGAGGCCGAGGACGACGCCGCTGCCGCCGATGCCCCGAAGGGAGGCGATGAGTAATGCCTATCGGACCTGCGCGTATGCCGCTCTTCGATCACCTGGGAGAGCTCCGTCGCCGCCTGACCATCGTGGTTGTGTCAGTCTTTGCCGCCGCCATCGTGCTGTATTTCGCCACGCCCGTGGTACTCGATATCCTGGAAGACCCCATCCGCTCCTTTGTGCCGGACGGTAAGTTTTACATCACCACCACGCTCGGCGGCTTTGGTCTGCGCTTTTCGCTGGCCATCAAGATGGCCGTTGTCATGTGCACGCCCATGATCATCTGGCAGATCTTGGCGTTTTTCCTGCCGGCACTGCGTCCCAACGAGCGCAAATGGGTCGTGCCCACGGTGCTCGCCTCGACGGTGCTGTTCTTCCTGGGCGCCATCTTCTGCTATTTCATTATCATCCCGGCGGGCTTTGAGTGGCTCATCGGCGAGACCTCGGCCGTTGCCACGGCACTGCCCGATTTGGAGAACTACGTCAACATGGAGCTGCTCTTTATGATCGGCTTTGGTGTGGCGTTTGAGTTGCCGCTCATCATCTTCTACCTGTCCGTCTTCCACATCGTTTCCTACGCGGCCTTCCGCAGCGCCTGGCGTTACGTATACGTTGGCCTGCTCGTGGGCTCGGCTGTGATTACGCCCGACGGCTCGCCCGTTACGCTGGGCCTCATGTATGGCGCCCTGCTCTCGCTCTACGAGATTTCGCTCGCCATCGCTCGCGTGGTCATTACCGCGCGCGAGGGCAAGGAGGGCTTGTTTGTGAGCCGTCTGGACCTGTTTTCGGACGACGAAGAGGACAGCGAGGAGTAAATCGGTATGCACGAGGTTGGCATTGTCAACGGCATACTCGATACAGTGATTCGCGCGGCGCGTGGGGCGGGGGCCTCGCGCGCCGTTTTGGTTACGCTGCGTATCGGGGATATGACCGAGGTCGTGCGCGAGGCGCTCGACTTTGCATGGGAGACGTTTCGCGACGAGGATCCGCTTACGCGCGGCTGCGAGCTTGCCGTGGAGGAAGTCCATCCACAAAGTGAGTGTTTGGACTGCGGCGAGGTCTTTGAGCACGACCGTTTCCATTGCCGCTGCCCCCACTGTGGCGGCGCCAACGTGCGCTTGCTGCACGGCCGTGAGCTCGACATCGCCAGTATAGAAATCGAAACCCCTGACGATTAGCCCGCCAGCCACCTGGGGACGGGGTATAAATGTTAGAAGTTAAGGAGTGCCGAGTATGGCTGAGAAAACGATTGATATCGCGTCGCCGATTCTGTCGCGCAATGAGCGCCTGGCAGATCAGCTGCGTCAGCGATTTAAAGAGACAAACACCTATGTGATTAACGTCTTGTCGAGCCCCGGTTCGGGCAAGACCACCACGATTTTGGGCACCAACGAGCGCCTGCGCGACAAGGCCGGCCTGCGTTGCGCCGTCATCGAGGGCGATATCGCCTCGGACGTCGACGCCATCACCATGAAGGAAGCCGGCATGCCCGCCATCCAGATCAACACGGGCGGCCTGTGCCACCTCGAGGGCAACATGATCATGGAGGCCGTTGACGCCTTCGACCAGGCGGTGGGTCTGGAAAACATCGACGTCATCTTTATCGAAAACGTGGGCAACTTGGTCTGCCCGGTCGACTTTGACCTGGGTGAAAACCTGTCCATTATGATTCTCTCGGTGCCCGAGGGCGACGACAAGCCCGTCAAGTACCCGGGCATCTTCCAACACGCCGGCGCGCAGCTGCTCAACAAGGTCGACGTGGCTCCGGCTTTCGATTTTGACATGGATAGGTATACTAAGACACTCGATGACCTCAATCCGCAGGCGCCGCGGTTTGCCGTGAGCGCGCGCAAGGGCGAGGGCATGGATGCCTGGTGCGATTGGCTCATCGGGCAGATTGAGCAAGCAAGGGCGTAAGTCGGCCGCCATACGGGCGGGCGTAGCCGCAGAGATACGAGATAGGAGCCTCTTTTGAAGCTCATCATCGCCGAGAAAAACGACGCCGCGCGTCAGATCGCCGAGCGGCTGTCCACGGGTAAGCCCAAAAAGGACAAGGTGTACAACACCGCCATCTATCGTTTTGAGTGGAAGGGCGAGGAGTGCGTGACGATCGGCCTTGCCGGTCACATCCTTGCGCCCGATTTTTGCGACAGCGTGCTGTTCGATAAAAAGCTGGGATGGTATTCGGTCACCGAGGACGGCGAGATGCTGCCGGCCGACATGCCCGATGGCCTGGCGCGTCCGCCCTACGACACCAAGCGTAAACCGTTCCTTGCCGATGGCATTTCCATCAAGGGCTGGAAGCTCGAGAGCCTGCCTTACCTCACCTGGGCGCCCGTCATTAAGCTACCGGCCGAGAAGGAGCTCATTCGTTCGCTCAAGAACCTCGCTAAAAAGTCCGACAGCGTCATCATCGCCACGGACTTCGACCGTGAGGGCGAGCTGATCGGCTCGGACGCTCTCAACAAGGTGCGCGAGGTTGCGCCGGACCTGCCGGTCGCCCGCGCCCAGTATTCTTCGTTTACCAAGGCCGAAATCACGCAGGCCTTCGATAACCTCGTCTCGCTCGACCAGAACCTGGCCGACGCCGGCGAGAGCCGCCAGCACATCGACCTCATTTGGGGTGCGGTGCTCACACGTTACCTGACGCTCGCCAAGTTTGGCGGCTTTGGTAACGTGCGCTCTGCCGGCCGCGTGCAGACGCCGACGCTCGCCCTGGTGGTCGAGCGCGAGCGCGAGCGCATGGCGTTTGTGCCCGAGGACTATTGGCAGATCCGCGGCATGGGTGCCGCGCAGGGCGCCGCCGAGGATGACCGCTTTAAGATTGCGCACAAGACGGCGCGTTTTACCGACAAGGATGCTGCCGAGACGGCGTACGGCCACGTTGACGGCGCTACGACGGCAACCGTCGCCGCGGTGACCAAACGCTCGCGCAAGCAGCAGCCGCCCACGCCGTTTGCGACCACCTCGCTGCAGGCTGCCGCCGCGGCCGAGGGCATCTCGCCTGCGCGTACGATGCGCATCGCCGAGTCCCTCTACATGGCCGGTCTCATCAGTCTATGGTCGCGGGCCCCATAAGCGTCGCC
>CABUBS010000125.1 GCA_902489855.1 uncultured Collinsella sp. | reverse complement strand
TCAAGGCACGACGAGCGCCTCATCCTCGAGCGTTACGCCCTCGGCCTCGGCGGTGACAGTCTCGTTCTCCACGAGCTCGGTATCGGCTACATCGACCTTCGTATTAAAAGCCATGGTTCCTCCTTATGCCTGCCGCGGATGCGACAGTCGAATACGTATTAGCGGCCGCTAAACAGACGGCCGAAGAAGTTGACGATCCCGTTCTCGCCGTCGCGAATTTGGCCGATCACAGCGCCGATCAACACGAAGAATGCAATGACGAGCGTGTCCCACAGGCCGAGCGTGAGCACCAACACGGCGAGGATAAAGCCAGCGACGGCGCCAAGCGTGGTGTTGGGATGACGCACAGCATAGCTCCAGATGGCAGCGCCCGTACCCTTGATGAGACCCATAGCCTCGTCAAAATCCGCGGCTGCCGCGTCTTGCAACTCGGTTGCCTCTGCTTTGGAATCAACAGGTTCGCTCGCCGGCGTGGCGCTCTGGTCAATCGTCAGGCGCGGCGTACGAGCGGTCTTATCTTGATTGGTATCACTCACCGGAAACCTCCACGGTCTGGACGGTAGTCTTGGACGGCAAAAAACGGACGCGCGCGGTCGTACCCGGCGTGCCGAGCATGGTGTCGCAAGCTTCCTCGATGCGCTGCTGCATCGCGGTAGCCAAAGATGCCACGTCCTTATCGTCAAGCGCGATAGCCTCGACCTTAAAACGGACGTGCGAATCGTCGGAACCTTGGACGCGGGCCTCGACATGCTCGATCATCACGCGGTCGTCGCGCTCGGCAGCAGCCCTGGCACACGAAGAAAGCGCCGCGAGCGTGACCTCGATATTGCGCTCCCCCGCCGGATGCACGCAGGACGGCTCGCGACGAGCAAACATCAGGCGAAAGAAGCTTACCAGCACGCCGATCGCCACAACTCCGCCGCATGCCGTCACGACAATGCGCGGCATGGGGTCGCGCATCAGCAACATAAAGCGATACGTATACGGCCCCCAAAACTGGCAGACAAGCGTACCCAGCGCCACGATGGTAGCGGCAAGGTACACGATCGCTAGGGCTCGTTTGAGTACGCGCACGCGGCGCTCCCTTCAAATCTCGGCTCTCGAAATGCAAAACGGTTCGCATCATTATAAAAGAGCCGGGTCCGGTGCTCTACGCACGCGGATCCGGCTCATCTATTCCACGAGGCTTGCATGCTCGCTTCATTATGCCCAGATATGCACGGCTTAACCCGTGCGGGCACTACTCCTCCTCGAGGGCAGCGATGACCTCGTCGGTCATGTCCATGGTGCTGTAAACATCCTGGACGTCGTCGAGCTCCTCAAGACGGTCGATGAGGCGCTGAACCTTCTTGGCGTCGGCGCCGGAGACCTCGGTCGGGGTGGTCGGGACCATGGTGGTCTCGGAGCCCTTGACCTGGACGCCCTGCTCCTCGAGCGCCTTGGAGACAGCCATGACCTCGTTGGCGGCAGTCCAGACGATCCACTCCTCGCCGGCGTCCTCGTAGTCCTCGCCACCGGCCTCGGCGATGGCCATCATGAACTCATCCTCGTCACCGGCAGCACCGTTGGCGATCATGGTCTCCTTCTTGGCGTTCTCGTCCAGGATCTCCTTGGCGACGACGATCTGGCCCTTGCGCTCAAACTGGAAGGCGACGGAACCGGAAGTGCCCAGGTTGCCGCCAGCATGCGAGAAGGCGGAACGGACATCGGCGGCAGTACGGTTGCGGTTATCGGTCAGGCAGTCGACGTAGACGGCGACACCGGCGGGACCGTAGCCCTCGTACACGATGTTCTCGTAGACGGCGGCATCGGCACCCGAACCGAAGGCCTTGTCGATAGCGGACTTGATCTTGTCCTTGGGCATGGACTGAGCCTTGGCCTTAGCAACGGCAGCGGCGAGGCTGGCGTTGTTCTCGGGCAGCGGGTCGCCGCCGAGACGGGCAGCAACGGTGATGTTGCGGCTCAGCTTGGAGAAGAGGGCGGAACGCTTGGCGTCCTGCGCGCCCTTACGATGCTTGGTTGTGGCCCACTTAGAGTGTCCGGACATACGTGTCTCCTATCGGTTTCGACCTAAAGCCCAGCGCAGATGCTCGGGCAATATAAACAAACGTCGTTATGATATACCTACTGGCCTACGAGATAAACCCCAAAATGAAGGCGTCGTGATGATGCAGCCCCTTAGTGCAAAGTAACCTGTCCCCTTTGCACCAAATTAGGACCAGAGGAGGTCGCTGCGGGTGATGGTGGCGACGATGGCAAAGGGCATGCAGGCGATGACCGGATACAGGTAGCGCATGTAGGTCGAGCCGTTGCAGGGACCGATCAGGCATACGGCGAGCACGCCCAACAGCGGCACCCAAATGGCCAGTCCGCGCCACGAATGACGACGTAGCAGATAGACTACCACGGCGATCATGATCCACACATAGGTGGCCGAGCTCATGGTGAGCGAGATAAACGGGATGCGTTGCACTGCCACGCGATACAGGTTGATCAGGTGATCGCACCAGCGCACAACCTTGCTATCGACCGGATGGAAGTCGAAGTACTTGAGATTATCGGGACGTGCCATAATCTCGGCACTGCGCGCCGTGCTGTAGACCCACACATCGCGGGCACTCGGATAAAAGTAGCCGTAGTAGTTATTGATGAGCGCCGAGATATAGCACTCGGGATCCTTTTTGAACATCTGGGCCCACACCTCAAAATAGGCCTTGATGTCCTCCTGCGAGGCGTACTCGTTAAAGCAATTTTTGACGGCGTCCGACTTATCCGGGTTGTAACGGCGACCCAGATTCTCGTACTTGAGCACACGGTCGATCACGACACGCTCTTCGTCGGTCACCAAGCCGTCGCAAGGAGCCTCCACGATGGTGCCGTCCTCCTTGACCGTGGGGTTGACGCCCGAGTTGAGGCCGTCGTGCTTTTGGACGAAACGAGCCGTCTGCTGGAACGGAATCGAGAGGATTTCGCGCTTGGAACCAGGCGTGATGTCGTGCGCCGGCATAAAGACCTTGGTGAAGTACATATTAGAGGCAAGGCAGAGTGCAAGCACCGCGAGGACACCGACCCAGCGGAGGCGCGGCGTGGCGTACGAGGGCGTGACGCCAGACTTTTTGGCCACGCGACGGGCCACATGCGCGTCCCACGCGCAAAACGCCGCCGCGATTACGCATGCCGCCAGGGGAAACACAAGGCCGCCGTTGCGCAGAAACGTGGAGCCCATGGCACCCAGAGCGAGCAGCAGCCAGTCATGGCGCGCAAAGAGCACGGGCCTCTGTTCGCCCGCACGCTCGGCATTGGCATCGCGACGGGGCAGGCCGCATGCCACGAGCTTCACGGTCTGCACCAACAGCACCAAAAACGCGTCGGCAAACAGCACATCTTTGGTGAGCAACGCCGCGTAGTTGGAGAACATGGGCATAAACACAAAGAACAGCAAGATCGCGCCGCGGACCGGCAGGCTCACGCCCAACTTGCGCAGCGACGAGATGGAATAGGCCATGCAGGCGGCCGTAATGACGAACTGAGCGCAGGTGTAGATGGCAAGACCTGCGTTGGCGCTGTTGAATAGTGAAAGCCCCAGCTGGACGCACGAACCGATGATAGCCGTGTGCACCACGGGGTGATGTCCGTTGAGCAACACATTGGGATTGAGCAGACGCAGGTAGTCACTCGTGCCGTTGGGGTAGTTGAACCACTGGCGAATCTGTGCACCCGTATCTCCCATAAACAGGCCGGGCAGCGAAGCGATGAGCGTGGGCGCCCAGGCGATCATAAGCACCAGGAAGGGCCCGGCAAAGGGATGGACCGAGAGCACGGCGTGAGCCACACGCCATACGCGGCCAAAATGCGCTTCAGAAAACGGAATGCGCCGAGAGCTCAGCCAATCTAGACACTCAAAGGCAAGGTAGAAGGCAACGACCGCCAAGAGCATCCAGCCCGCGCCGCCAATCCAGGCGCAGATGATGCGGGCCTTGTCGCCGAGCACGATCTCGGCCGAATCGGTGAGGTCGTAGCTGCGGCCAAACACCATGCAGACGGCAAAGAACAGCGACGGAAGGATCACCGAGGGACGCCAAGCGTCGCCGCGGCCAAAGAATACGTAGCGAAACGGCAGCGTGAGCAGGCAGGCAAGCGCAAGCAGCATGACCGCGTCGGTATGGCCGGCAAACGAGAGGAGCACCTCGTAGCACACGTACAGCATGCCCGAGGCTTTGGGGTCAATCGCCAAGACTGCGTTGCTCGACACCGGGGCGGGATCGATGGAAAACGCCGTGGTCGCCAACAGCGCGAGCAAAAATGCGATGAGCGTCTGCTTGGCGGGGTAGCGCTTAAACCAGACGATGCGGGCAGCGTCGCGCGCAGCCGTTGTGGAGAGGTCGGAATCCTTCACAGTCCGAAAGCCTTTCTAGAAACCTGCCAAAAAGGGACAGGTTTATTTTGGCAGGTTTTATCTGGGGAAACGTTACGGTTCTGTCATCGTCGCCCAGCGAACCACCACAAAGGTTCCTGTCCCCTTTGTGGTGGTTTTGGTGGTTAGGCGTCCAGGTAGACGCGCTGGGGCTGGTTGCGGCGACGGGCAAAGATGATGAGCGCCAGGCCCGCGATTACGAGCGGCAGGCTCAGCAACTGGCCCATGGTGATAACGCCACCCAGTAGATAGCCCAGCTGCGCATCGGGCACGCGCACAAACTCAATGAGGAAGCGGACGATGCCGTAACCCATCACAAACACGCCCATAAACGTGCCTTGGGGCAGTAGCGGCTTTTTGCGGCTGAGCACCTGCAGAATGCAAAAGAGCACGATGCCCTCAAGAAATGCCTCGTAGAGCTGGGAGGGGTGACGCGGCATATCGCCCGCGGTGCCACCGAAGACCACGCCCCAGGGCAGATCGGTCGGCTTGCCCCACAGCTCACCGTTGACAAAGTTGGCACAACGGCCCAGGCACAAGGCCAGCGGCGCGCCGATGACGGCAAGGTCTGCCAAAGTCCATGCGTCGAGCTTGTACATGCGGCACACGAGCACGCCGCCGATAACGCCGCCCACCAAACCGCCATGGAAGCTCATGCCGCCCTCGTTGGTGGCAAAGATCTCGAGCGGATGCGCCCAGTAGTAGCCGTCGCCGTAAAAGATGACGTAGAACAGGCGGGCGCCAATGATAAGGCCAAAGACCACGCCGACCACGACACTCGTCAGGTCGTCGACCGTAATGTCAAAACCCCAGCGACGCTGCGTGCGGTACATGACGACCGCCGTGAGCAGGGCGCCGACCACGTAGGCCAGGCCGTACCAGTAGATGGTGATGGGGCCCGCCGAGATCGCGACGGGATCAAGCATATGGTAGAAGTCGTTGAGCATGTCGACCCTCCTACTCCCTACATACAAATGCGGCCGCGGGCCTTGCGCTCGCAGCCGCATATTTGGGCGTAACGTCTATGCGGAGTATGCCGTCCGCAGCTTTCGCATCTTAGAACGGCGCGTACTCGTCGTACAGGTCATCGGTCTCGCCGGAGGCATTGACCTGCTCGACACGCGTAACGCCGGGCACGTGCTCCTTGAGGATACGCTCGATGCCCATGGAAAGCGTCAGGGCGCTCATGGGACAACCGGCACAGGCGCCCTGAAGCTCCAGCTTGACGACGCCCTCGTCATCAACGCCTATATACTCCATGTCGCCGCCGTCGGCCTGTAGGTTGGGGCGAATCTCTTCAAGAACCTTCTTAAGCAGCTCTTCGTTAACAGCCACAGGGGCTCCTTTCTCACAATAACGCGGGCGCGCCCGCGGACAGAGCTATGTTACTACAGCCGTGTACCCGCTCACGAGCCGTCCATGCGCGCAGACGCGACTTTCACGAGTAGTCAATTTGGGACGGGGCTCTTTGAGCTGCTTTTGCCGGCGCCCGACGCTAACACAGGCTGCCGCTACTGCTGAGTTTGTCCCCCGGTACCAATATGAACATCGACGATAACCTGGCGGTAGCTGATGCCACAGGAGTCGAGGATGCGGCGGCTGATGCGTCCGTCATCGGTGTCGGCGTACTTGTTGTCCAGGTAGACGACCTCGCCCACGCCCACCTGAGCCAAAATCTTGGCGCAGTCGTGGCACGGGAACAGCGTGACGTAGACCGTGGAACCCTCGAGGTCCTTGAGCGAGCCACGGTAGTTGAGCACGGCGTTGGCCTCGGCATGGACCACGTAGTTGTGCTTGTCCTGCAGCGGGCGTGTAAAGGTGAGGGCGCCGGTG
>CABUBS010000124.1 GCA_902489855.1 uncultured Collinsella sp. | reverse complement strand
GATCATCTCCTGCGGCCCCGTCTGGTGTGCGCGGATGTATCCGCCAATCCGCGGCCGTCGATGTCTGCCGCTACGCGATGGTTGCGCTGTAGGAGGCGACGTCCTCGTAGGAATCGGTCAGGTAGGCGTCGATGCCGATGGTTGTATTGACCAGGTCGTCAAGGCTGTCAAGCTCGCCGCTCGAGAACGTGAATTCCTCGGTGGCGCTGGTGCCGGGCATCAGGTTAGCCGAGAACCAGGGTTCCTTCATGGTGCCGTTGACGTTGGTCTTGCCGGAAGGAGCGTAGAAGGTCAGGTCCTTGTCGCTCTTGTTGGTGATGTTGACGACAAAGCCGATGTCGCCCCAGTCGTCCTTGAATTTCTCGGTGATGGTGATGGTGCACAGATCGTCATCGGCGACGGTGACGGCGGGGGAGATTACGACACTCTGGACATCGTCGTCTTCGACGGCCTCATCGACCTCTTCTTCCTTCTCGGCCGCCTCGCGATCCTTCTTCACCGTGCCGGACAGATCCTTGTCGGACTTGGTGAAGATAAGCTTGTCGCCTTCCACCTCCAGGACGAGCTTGTCGTCCTTGAGCTTCAGGTCGTGCGACTCATCTTCGGCGGTGATCGTTACGGTGGTGGCGTCCTTGGCTTCCCATTTCAG
The DNA here is from genome assembly GCA_902489855.1 of uncultured Collinsella sp. GTDB lineage: Bacteria > Actinomycetota > Coriobacteriia > Coriobacteriales > Coriobacteriaceae > Collinsella. The sequence goes on along the minus strand of CABUBS010000124.1, from coordinate 5,698 downwards.
GTCGGCGACCTCAAGGAACATATCGAGGACGCCTGTGCCGTCCTCGTCGAGGATCAGGACGCAGTTGAGGCCCCACTCCTTGAGCATATCCATGTACTCATCGGTGAGCTCTTCGCCATCCAAGGTTCCACCCGAGTACTGCCAGCTGCCGACGAAGTTGGCCTTGGGGTCCTTGCCGCCGCCGCTGCAGCCCGTCAGGGCAAAGGCGAGCGCCAGGACGCATGTCAGAAATGCGAGTACGGACTTTTTGAACGTTGTCTTCATGGTGTCCTCCTTCATCGAACGAAACCCATAGAAGCAAATGCGGGGGTGGCGGATCCCCCGCCAATTACCAGATAGAGGGGCTAGGGCCGGGGCGTTCCGCAGTTGCTGCAGAACTTGCCGCCGTTTTCGCTGCCGCAGTTGGGGCAGAACCACTTTGCCGGTGCCGGGGCGGGTGCGGGACTGCCGCACTCGGAGCAGAACTTGCCGGTGTTGGTGGCGCCGCAGCTGCAAGTCCACGTGCCGGCCGCAGGTGCGGCGGCGGGAGCCGGTGCGGGGGCGGGAGCCGGAGCCGGCTGCGGGGCGGCCTGCTGCTGTGCCTGGCCGGCGGCGAACAGCTGGCTGGCGTTCATGCCGCCCATGCCACCTGCCATGCCCATGCCCATAAAGCCTGCCATCGCGCCGTTGGGGTTGGCGGCTGCCGCGCGCATCGCATCGCTCTGGGCGCTGGCGATGTTGGCTGCCGCCATGGTGGGATCGCGCATGACCGCGGCTTTCTGCAGGTCCTTGATCATCTGCTCGTCTTCTTGCGAGGCGGCGATGGAGTTGACGCCAAAGCTTACGATCTCAACGCCGCGCAGGTCACGCCAGTCAGCAGAGAGGACCTCGTTGAGCGCGCGGGCGAGCTCGGTGGTGTGGCCGGGGATGGCGCTGTAGCGGATGCCCATCTCCGAGATCTTGGCAAAGGCGGGCTGCAGGGCGGTGAGCAGCTCGGACTTAAGCTGGCTGTCGATCTTGTCGCGCGTGTAGCTATCGGTCACGTTGCCGCACACGTTGGTGTAGAACAGCAGCGGGTTGGTGATGCGGTACGAATACTCGCCGTTGCAGCGCACGGAGATGTCGACGTCCAGACCGATGTTGTTGTCGACCACGCGGAAGGGCACGGGCGAGGCGGTGCCGTACTTGTTGCCGATGATCTCCTTGGTGTTGATGAAGTAGACGCGCTGGTCTTTGCCCGCGTCGCCGCCAAAGGTAAAGCGGCTGCCGATATTGGCAAAGGTTTCCTTGATGGAGTCGCCCAGGTTGCCGCTAAAGACGCTCGGCTCGCTGCCGGTGTCAAAGACGAACTCACCGGGCTCCAGCGCGACTTCGATGATCTTGCCGTTTTGCACCACGAGCATGCCCTGGCCGTCGTTGACGGCGATGACCGAGCCGTTGGAGATGACGTTGTCCTCGCCGCGCGTGTTGGAGCTGCGGCCGCCGGTGCGCTTGCTGCCCTTGCAGGCCAAGACGTCAGCGGGCATCGATTCGCAGTAGATAAATTCCTTCCACTGGTCGGCCATGACGCCGCCGGCAGCACCCAATCCAGCTTTCAAGAGTCCCATGGTGATCTTCCTTTCTCGTCAAAGGCCGGGTGGTATTGGTCAGGATGGTTAATCGTCCTTGTCGTCCTTCATGACAACGGTGGTCTCGGTGTGGCTGAAGGTGTCGTGCTTCTCGGTCAGGTCGAGCTCGCCACAGTAGCAATCGGCGTGGGTGGCCTCGTTGGCCGTCTTGAGCTGGCCCACCAGCAGCACGTCTGCGATGACCACGATGAACAGCGGCGCGACGATGTTGATGAGGATGCCCTCGATATCAAAGGTGAGGTAATCCGGATCGAAGGCGTTCTCACCCATGAAGAGGATCTGGGAGAGGACAAATCCGATCACAAAGAACAGCACCGAGGCGATAGCGAGCTTGGGCTTGGAGCAAGGAAGCTCGCCGACCATACGGCCGGTTTGGCCGTTCATGGCAAACAGGTAGCTCTTGCCGTTCCACGAGGTGGAAAGCATCCACACGGGGAACAGGGCATAGTCGCTGTCTTCCCAGGTGTAGTCGAGCTGCTTGCTTTCGACCGTGGCATCGTCATATTCGTCGACGACGGTTTCGCGCAGGGCCGAGATTGTGCTTTCTTCCATACGGCGCTCGGCGCGCGCCTTGCAAGTCTCGCAGTCCTCGTCGTAACGGTTGGCGATGTAGCCGGGCATATATGCGACCGAGAACGGACGCAGTGCGTCGTAGTCAAACGGCTCGATGGCGTCCATGTGGCCGTCGGGCATCTTGGATGATCCGTCGACGGGCACGCGCTTAAACGAGATATTGCCCTTGCGATAGGCATCGTAGTGGTCGGTGGTCGTGACGGTGCGGTCGGATTCCTCGGTCACGGTCTCGTTGGTCGCGTCAAAGTACACTTCGCCGTCAACGCGGGCGCCGTAGAGCCAAAACGGCACGTAGACACCTTGGACCTCGTCGATGTGGTTGCCGGTGACAAAGCTCTTGGGCAGCAGGATCTTGCCCTTGTAGTGCTCCTTGAGCGCGGCCAAGACATCGTCGCGCCCGAGCTTAAACGGAATCACCAGGTCGGGCGAGAAGTCGCCAGAGAGCTGACCGGGCGCCACGGCGGAGTTGCCGCAGTACGGGCAGGTGGTGACGGCGACGGTGCCGTCGGACACGAGCTCGGCGCCGCACGACGAGCAGATGTAGCCGGCGTTTTGGGCCAGCTCCTGCACGGCATCGTCGACAGCAGGCTTGGGCGTTGCGGCTGCCGCATCGGCTTTGGCATCTGCCTTGTCCTGGCGCTCGCGATAGAGGGCCTCGACTTCTTCGACTTCAAAACGAGAATCGCAGTAGTCGCAGACGAGCTTTTGCTCGGCACTGGCAAAGTGAAGGGGGCCGCCGCACGCGGGGCATTGATAGTTGACGCTCTCGAAGGCCATGATCGGTCCTTTCGCTGCCGGAGGCTATGCGCCGATGGCGCCGCCGCAGTATTCGCAGCGCCCACTGGCATCGGGAATGGTGGTGGCTCCGCAGAAGGGGCAGGTCACCGCGGTCTTGGGGGCCTTGGCGGCCACGACGCTGTCGCGCGTCTCCTGGCGCAGCTGCACCAGTGCGTCGCGAACCTCGGTTGCCTGGCGCTTGGCCTCGCGGTATTCGATGGAGCCGCGCTGATCGATGGTGGAGTCGTTCACGCGCAGGTTGATCTCGGTAAAGTACGGCGTGTTGACGTGGATGGTCAGATTAAAGTTGTAATCCAGGTCGTAGCGCGGCGGGTTGTAGCTCTCGCGCTCGCCGTCCTCGGTCTCGCGATAGATCTCGGTGCGTTGCTCGTCGATATCCATATCGCAGCCGAGTACCTGCGAGAACTCGATGATGTCGGGATTGGCGTCGCGCCAGCGGCTCTGCGAGGTGATGATCAGCAGGCCCGCGTCCTCATCGAGCATAATATTGGTGCGCCCGGCAGAAAGCGTGCGCGTGGGGTTGAACGAAGACAGGCGCTCGGCGTTGGCTTCGCGGTAGGCGAGTTGCTCACGGATATCGTCCGCGGTGCTGGAGCGATAGCCGTGAAAGTAGGGGGAGAGCTTGCCGGCGCACTCTTTGCACAGGTAGCCTTCATTGATTTTTGTCTTACCTAGAAGTCCCAGCTCGGTACCGCAAATCGCGCACTCTTTCTTCTCGAACATCTTGTCAAAGAAGCCCATGATTGCCTCCCATCAACAGGTAGCGTGTGTCACTTTTGATGATGGGGGAGCGCGCGATCTTTCACGATACCCAGACGGCTCAAGAGGTCTCCACAACTGGGACACATGGCCCATTTTTCATCCCCAAATAACTTGCGGTGAAATAGTTCCTAAATGTGGGCCTTAGAAGGCCAAACAGGAACTATTCCACCGCAACTTCTGGGTAGTCATTGGGGGCGTTCTTAAATGACTAGTCGTTGGGGACAGTCTTTGTCGAATGTGGGTGCCGCCGCTTGCTACGCGACGGTAACGGCGACCTGGGCGTAGCGGGTGCAGGGGCGCTCGGCGCGGGTTTTAACGCTGAGGGTGAGCACGAAGCGGTCACCGGGCTGCGCATCGGTGGGCACGGTGAACGTGGCGTCCGTCGCGTATTCCTGCCACAGCGACAGATCTTGAGCGCCTGCATAGCTCGTTGGTCCCATGGTGACATTCCAATGCGCGTCGAAGCTCCTACCATCGTGGTCGACGATGGTCGCTGCAAGGTCAATGCGCTCACCGGCCGCGGCGCTGCGGTCGTCCATGACCTCGGCAACATACGCCGGATGCGAACAGGCCGCGGGCTCGTGGGCACACCACTGCGCGCGGGCGGCGAAGTCCTCCTGGTAGGCGCGCAGATAGGGATTAGGATTGCCATCGACGGGCGTACCTATGGCAGCAAAACCGGCAGGCGCATCTGAGTCGGGATGCCCGTCCAAAAACATGCGGCCGAGTAACGTGTCAAAGCCGCGGTCGTCAGCCCCGCGCAGGCCAAATGGCAGCAGCGGGATATAGGTCATTGAGTCGCCTTCGGCCATAAAGTCGCCGCGCTCAAACTGCATCGCAGGCATGCCCTCCAGGCCCCAGTCCAAGCGCGCATGCTTGCCAAACTGAAAGCGCTCGGGTTCGTTTTCGTACACCTTGCCATCGCCATAGAGCATGTAGCGCGCCATAAGGGGGCCGTTGCCTTGGGTGAGGTTCTGTGCAGGCCAGGGAGCCTGGAACAACGGCAACGAATCGGGCTGAGCCATCTTGGCATCGACATAGCCGCCATACATATAGGGCACGCACCAAAAGATGAGATCGGGGAAGAGCTCACGCCCATGGTCGAGCCAAGAATTGTCCTGCCCCACGCCATCGGCAACGCCCATCACGCGCACCTTCTGATAGACATGCTGCTGCACAGAAGGCCATTCAGGCGTATCACGATAGCGCTCAGCAATACTCATCAGGGCGCGAACAATGGTATTCATGCCGCCCCAGCTGAGCAGCCAAAGCGTACGCGGGTCATCATCCAAGATTGCCTGAGCAATCACGCGCGAACCCTCAGTCTCCTCACGCACATCGCCCTCAAAGGCAACGTTGCCCACAAAGGTACGCTCAATCATCTGAGCCGGCGAAGGAAACGGCGGCTCACCGGCAGCGGCCGCATTAGCCTGCAGCTGAGGCCAAGCCTGGGCATATTCATTGCTCCAGAGGCTCTCGATCCAATGCTCAGGAAACGGTCGATACTCACGAAGCTCCCCAGCCGTGGGATCAGGTTCATGGGGCACAACATTCCACTCATAAGAGCGACGCCCTTTAGTCCGCCAATGCGGATTCACCTCGCCGAGCGTATGGACGCCATCCCCAAGAAAGTGATACTGCGAAGCCGTATACACCACAGCCTGCACATCAAGCAAGTTAAGATACAGAGCCAAATGAACGAGCGAGTTCATATCATCGACTTCCATATCAGTAGTAACAATCACCCGAGTTAAATCGCGAGTCATAAGAAAGCTCCAACCAAAATCATTTCAGCCAGTTACGCGCAAGGCAAGACGGGACCCACGCCCCCATCGCCCGCGACCCGGCGGCCCGCCGGAAGCGCTCGCCCAGGGTCAACAGCAACGTCAACGCAGCGGGGCCGAGGGCTTACCTCTGAAAATATTCCGCAGGGGGCGGCCCGGTTGCACAGCGCGAAG
>CABUBS010000123.1 GCA_902489855.1 uncultured Collinsella sp. | reverse complement strand
CCGCCACAAAGGTATTTGTCCCCTTTGTGGCGGTTTTGCTAGAGAGCTGGTGGAAGGGTGTCGAGGACGGCGGCCGCGGTGTTTGCGGCGCAGTCGCGTGAGTCGATGATGTAGTCGGCCCAGGCGCGGTAGCGCGGCATACGCTGCTCGGCGAGTTTATCGATGCCGTCGCGGGCGGTGATAGGGCGTCCCTTGTGGGCGAGTTCGTCAAGCTTACGGTTGAGCATCACGATCTGGCTGTTCTGGTGCAGCAGCGGGTAGTTCTCGTCGCGCGTGACTACGCCGCCACCCGTGGAAAGCACCAGGCCGCTGCGCTTGGAGATGTCGGCCAGGGCTGCCGTCTCCTGTTCGCGGAAGGCCGCCTCGCCGCGCTCGACGATATAGTCGGCGCAGGGCATGCCCAGGCGCTCCTCGAGGGCGCGGTCCAGGTCGATGTGCTCGCGACCCGTGAGCAGGGCAATCTGTTCGCCTACGCGGGTCTTGCCCGAGCCCGGCATGCCGATCAGCGCGATGTTCTGCTCGCGGCGGGACAGGCGCTCCGTTACGTCCAGAATGCGCTCGCGCGGGGTGACTTGGCCGGTGTAGCGCTCGACAGCCTGCGCCGCCTGGGCCACGAGCATCAGCAGGCCGCCGATGCAGGGGATGCCGCGGCGCTCGGCCTCGAGCATCAGGCCCGTGCGTGCAGGGTTGTAGACAATGTCGATGACGCCCTCGAGCGCATCGAGCCCCTCGAGCGTGCAGGGGGCATCGGGACAGTGGGGGAACATGCCGGCGGGCGTGCAGTTGACGAGCAGTGCGGCGTCGGACTGCTGCGCGATGTTGTCGTAGTTGACTTCGCTCGTGCGGCCGACCGGCACGACGACAGCGCCCAGGTCGCCGAGCACCATGCTTGCCGTAGTGCCCGCGCCACCGGTGGCACCGAGCACGAGGACCTTCTTACCGGCAACCTCTACGCCCAGCTCCTCGACCAGGCACTGAAAACCAAAGTAGTCGGTGTTGTCGCCACGTAGACGGCCGTCAGGCAGGCGTGTGATGGTGTTGACGTTGCCCATGCGCTCGGCCAGGGGACTCAGCTCGTCCAGATAGTCCATGACGGCGCGCTTGTAGGGGATGGTCACGTTGGTGCCCTCCCATTCGTTACCCGTCATAAAGGCCGCGAGGTCTTCGGGCTCGCGCTCAAAGCGCACGTACTCAAGCCCCGCGAGCTCCTTGTAGATGGTTGGGGTGTAGCTGTGGCCCAGCACGCGGCCCAGCACGCCGTAGGGACGGGTTGCGGCGGTATCGGTCATCTAGAGCACCTCCGTGTAGCTGCCAAAGTAGGTGAAGCTCTCGCACACGTCGTCGATGGAATCGAGCAGGTCGTCGAGGGCCTTGCTGCCAAAGGGGCAGTCCAGGTCAAAGTAGAACATAAACTCAAAGTCGTGCCCGGGGATGGGACGGCTTTCGAGCTTAATGAGGTTGATGTTGAGCGCATAGAAGCGCTCGAGTACGCGGTAGAGGGCGCCCGGCTCGTTGGCCGTGGTGATCATGAGCGAGGTGCGGTTGGCACCGGGGTAGACGCGCGGCTCGCGGCTGATGACGACAAAGCGCGTGTAGTTATTGTCCGAGTCCTGGATGTTGGGCTCCAGCACTTCCAGGCCGTAGAGCGCCGCGCAGCTGCGCGAGGCGATGGCGGCGACGTCGGTGCGTTCGGAGTTGGCGACCATCTCGGCCGACATGGCCGTGTTGAGGTACTTGGTGGCGTGCAGGTCGTGGGCCTCGATAAAGCCGGCGCACTGGGCGATTGCCTGGCCATGGCTGTAGACCTCGCGCACGTCTGCGAGCTTGGTGCCGGGCTTGACGAGCAGGTTGTGGTCGATCTTGAGGCGCAGCGAGCGCACGATGTGGAAGTCGAACTGGGCGAGCAGGTCGTAGACGGCGTTGACCGAGCCTGCGGTGGAGTTTTCGATGGGCAGCACGCCAAACTCGCAGAAGCCGTCGCGCACGGCACGCATCACGCCCTCAAAGGTCTCGAAGAACGCGATGTCGGGCACGTCGAAGAGCTTGCACGCGGCTATTTGGCTGTAGGCGCCTTCCACGCCCTGGCAGGCAACGCTGGCCGTCTGGGGGAAGGGCGTATCGAAGGCTACGGCCGTGGCGTGGGCTTTTTGCGACACCGTGATGCCCTTGAGCTCGTTGATGTAGCGCTGCTGCTCGGCCTTGCTCATGCTCATGAGCAAGCGAAACAGGGTGATGGTCTGGGCCTCGTAGCGCTCGGGCGCGCGGCCGGCGAGGTTGTTGAGTTTGGAGCGCTCGCGGGCGGGGTCGAAGACGGCCTTGCCCATCTCGATTTTTGACTTGGCGACCTCGGTGGCAATATTCATGCGCTCGACAAAGCTGTTGAGGAGCGTGGTATCGATGCCATCAATGGCCTGGCGAATATCGGCAAGGTCCATGGAGACCCCTTTCACGTGTCGGGGGATGTTGAGGGGTGGGTGGGTTAGAGCTGGCCTGCGTCCTCGAGGAGGGCGTCCCAGATGGCGAGGGCGGCGGCTGCTTCGGCCACGGGGACGGCTCGGGGGACGATGCAGGGATCGTGACGGCCGTGGACCGAGAGCTCGGCATTTTCCATGGCGTCCATGTCTACGGTCTGCTGCTCGCGGCCAATGGAGGGCGTCGGCTTTACGGCCATGCGCCACATGACGGGCGCGCCGGTGGAGATGCCGCCCAGGATGCCGCCGGCGTTGTTGGACTCGACTTCAATCTCACCGGTCTTGACATCGATGCGATACGGGTCGTTGTTCTCGCTGCCGCGCATGGCTGCTACGGCAAAGCCCATGCCAAACTCCACGCCCTTCACGGCAGGAATGCCAAACGCAATCTGCGCGATGCGGTTCTCGATGCCGTCGAACATGGGGTCGCCGATGCCTGCGGGCAGGCCGTAGATGCCACACTCCACGATGCCGCCGATGCTGTCGAGCTCGTCGCGCGCGGCCAGAATCTCCTCGCGCATGCGGCCGGCAGCAGCGGCGTCAATGCAAGGAAGATCGTTCGTTAGGATCGCCTTTCGGTCGGCCTCGCGATAGACCATGTCGTCCATCGGCAGGTCGGAGATGCCGCCGATCTGCGCCACGTGAGCCATCACCCGAATACCGCGGGCCTCGAGTGCCTGCAGCGCAATACCGCCGGCGATGCACAGGGGGGCCGTTAGGCGGCCGGAGAAGTGCCCGCCGCCGGCGACGTCGTGCATGTTGTGGTACTTCACGCGCGCCGGAAAGTCTGCGTGCCCGGGGCGGGGCTTGCGGCGCAGCTCGGAATAGTCCTTGGAGCGCGTGTTGGTGTTCTCGATAATCGCTGCGATGGGTGCGCCCGTGGTGTGTCCATCGACCACACCGGCGATGATATGCGCGGCGTCGGCCTCGCGGCGCTTGGTCGCGGTCTCGTCGCGACCGGGGGCGCGACGGTCCAAAAAGGCCTGCAGCTGCCCCTGGTCAACAGCGATGCCCGCCGGAATGCCATCGAGGGAGCAGCCGATGGCGGGGGAGTGCGACTGGCCGAAGATGCTTAAGTGCAAGACGTTGCCAAAGGTCGAGGACATGCTATTCCTCCTCGAGTGTGACCTTGCCGCCCAGCAGGCGGTAGTGGTCGAAGAAATCGGGATAGGACTTGTTGACGGCCTCGGCGCCGTGGATCACGACCTCGCCGGTGGCGCGGCTCGCGGCGATAGCGGCCATCATGGCGATGCGATGGTCGTTGTGCGAATCGACCTCGCCGCCGGTAAAGGCGTCGACGCCCTTGATGATGAGGTCGTCGCCGGCAATGCGCACCTGCGCGCCCAGCGCGGTGAGCTCGCGGGTGGTCGTGACCAGGCGGTCGGATTCCTTGATGCGCAGACGGGCGCAATCGCGGATAAAGGTGCGGCCCCGCGCCAGCGAGGCTACGGCCGAGATGACGGGCACCAGGTCAGGAATGTCGTGGGCGCTCATCTCAAAGCCGGCGAGCTTGTCGGACTGCACGGTGGCGGCGTTGGTGGAGCGCACGATGCGGGCGCCAAAGCGCGAAAGCGCGGCGAGCACGTTTCGGTCGCCCTGCGCGGAGCTCAGGGATACGCCCTCCACGGTGATGGGGTCGGCGCCGATAGCGCCGGCGCACAGCCAAAAGGCGGCGTTGGACCAGTCGCCCTCGACAGCAACGCTGCTGGGCGTGCGGTACGAGCCGCTGCTCACGCGGAAGTTCGTGACCTCGGGCTGGCCGTCCTTGGCCGGAATACGCTCGACGTTGACCTCGACGCCAAAGGCCTTCATGGCCTGGATCGTCAGGTTGATGTAGGGACGGCTCTCAATGAGACCGGTTACCTGCACGCAGGAGGGCTGGGCCAGCAGCGGGGCTGCCAGCAGCAGGCCGGAGATATACTGCGAGCTCACGTTGCCCGGAAGCACAAAGGTGCCCGGGCGCATGCGTCCGCTCGTCTTGAGCGGAAAACCGCCCAGACCCTGTAGGTCGCAGCCGGCGGCGATGATCTCGTCCGAGAGCGGGGAGAGCGGGCGGGCGCCCAAGCGCCCCTGACCCACAAAAGTTGCTTCTGCACCCAGCGCGCAGGCGACTGGCAGCATAAAGCGGAGCGTGGAGCCGCTTTCACCGCAGTCAAGCGTGCCGCCGGCAAGGGCCTTGAGCAGGCCAAACTCAACACTCTTCATGGTGGGGTGGACCTGGAAGCCGTCCTCGACGATCTCGATGCGAGCACCCAGTGCCGTAAGGCAGCGCACCGTAGCCTCGATGTCGGCGCAGGTGGTGTTGCAGGTGACGTGCGTCTCGCCGTTGGCGAGCGCGGCGCAGATGATGAGGCGATGCGCCATCGACTTGGACGCGATGGCGGGAACGGTGCCCTTGAGTGGGGACGGGGTGATGCGGGCTAGCATGCGGATGCGTCTCCCTTCTGGCCGAGGCCCTCGGCAATGAGTTCGTGAAAAGCGGAAAGCGGTGTGCGGTCGATGCTGCAGCGGCCAATGCCGTGCGGAATCACCAGGTCGATGGTGTTGCCCGCGCGCTTCTTGTCGTGGAGCGCCTCGGCAAAGACGGTATCGGCATCTAGGTCGCAGCGGGTCTTGAGGCCATGGCGGGCGCAGAGCTCCTCAATACGACCGGGCAGCGCAGCATCGCAGACGCCGTGCAGGGCCGCGGCGCGCGTGATGATACCCATGCCGATCGACACGCAGTTGCCGTGTCCCAGCTCAAAGTGCTCGCAGGCCTCGACGGCGTGCCCGGCGCTGTGTCCAAAGTTGAGGAGCTTGCGCTGGTTGTTTTCGCACTCGTCGGCGACGACCACGGCGCGCTTGATGTCGATATTGCGGGCGATGATGAGCGCTACGCGGGCCACATCGCGGTTGAGCAGCTCCAGCGTGAGCGGGGTCTTCTCCAGCTCGGCGAAAAGCTCCGGGTCGGCGATCACGGCGTGCTTGACGACCTCGCCGCAGCCGTCGGCGAACTGCTCGGGCGTGAGTGTCGCCAAGCATCCCACGTCGGCGATAACCACGCTCGGCTGCCAAAAGGCGCCGGCCAAGTTCTTGCCGGCAGCCAGGTCGATGGCCGTCTTGCCGCCCACCGACGAATCCACCATGGCGAGCAGACTCGTGGGGATCTGCACAAACTTGCAGCCGCGCATGTAGGTGGCGGCCACAAAGCCGGCCACGTCGCCCACGACACCGCCGCCGAGTGCAACGATCACGTCGGAGCGTGAAAGCTCGTGCTCGGCCACAAACTCCAAAATGGCAACATAGGTTTCGGCGCGCTTATGGGCCTCGCCGGCCTCGAAGGTGCAGATGCTCACCTCGTAGCCTGATGCCTCCAGACTCTGCTTAACGGGCATCTGGTAGAGCGGGCCCACGTTGGTGTCCGTCACGATGACGGCCTTGGTGCCGCCGGCAGTGGCGCGCACGAGCGGTCCCGCCTGCTCCAGCAAAAACGTGCCAACATACACCTGGTAGGGGCGTGCGGTGTCGATATCGATGGTAATCGCCATAAGCTTCGGTCCTTTCGACCTGGCGTGATAGGTGGTCTAGTGGGAGGCCTCGTCGTCGAGCGCGCGCTTAATGCGGTCGCCCTCGGCAAGAAGATTCTCCAGATAGCGCTGGTCGCGGTTCTTGAGCGCTCGGCTGTAGGCGCCAAGCGACTCGATCAGATGGTCGATCTCGAAGGCGAGCGCGTCAGCGTCGTCGATCATGAGCTCGGACCACATCTGCGGATTGAGGTACGCCACGCGGGTGAGATCGCGGTAGCTGCCGGCCGAAAAGCCGTGGTGGACCTGGGCAGTGGGGCTTTTGACGTAGGCGTTGGATACCACGTGCGCAAGCTGGCTCGTGAAGGCGATGACACGGTCGTGCTCTGCGGCGCTGGTCACGCTGAACTTGCCAAAGCCCAAGGTCAAGGG
>CABUBS010000122.1 GCA_902489855.1 uncultured Collinsella sp. | reverse complement strand
TGCGCAGCGGGGGTTCTTTCATGTCCGAGGACGCGCTGGGAAGTTACCCTATGCGGCCAGCGAACAACTATGTAGCCTTGGACTAGAACATGCCCAAGAAACCATGCACAAACAGCGCAGCCACAATAGCACCGACAAACGGAGCGATGCCAGGAACAAGCAGGCCGTACTTCCAGTTGTTGTCAGCCTTGTTCTTGATCGGCAGCACCTGATAGGCCATGCGAGGACCAAGGTCACGAGCCTGGTTCATGGCGAAGCCGGTGATGCCGCCCATGCCCATGCCGACAGCCCAAACGATCAGACCGACGCAGATGGCGAGCATCAGAACGTTCTCGCCAGCGCGGCTAGCGGCAGCAAGGATGGCGCTGATGAACACGAAGGTGCAGATGGCCTCGCAGAAGAAGTTGCGGGCATAGTTCGTACCCTCGGCGGTGGGGTTAGTCGAGAAGATGTTGCGCTGGGCAATGGGGTCGACGACGCCCTCGGAAGCCTTGAACTCATCGGCATACATAAGCCAAGCGATTACGGCGCCCACAAAGCCGCCGAGCATATCGGCAATCATGAAGGGGATGCAGCTGCTCCACGGCACCAGGCCTACGATGCACTGGGCAAGCACCATGGCGGGGTTCATGCACACGGCGCCGCCAAAGACAAACAGGCAGACCGAGATGCCAAAAGACCAAGTGGTGATGGCAAACATATGACCGGAGCCCTGATACTTGGTGCCCTTGAGCACGGTATCGCAGTGCACGCCCACGCCAAAGATGATCATGAGGGCCGTTGCGCCGAATTCGCAGAGGAGTTTGGTAAGCATAAAACCTTATCTTTCTTGTCGGTTATAAACGATTCGTTTAGGCCGCGTACTAGTGCTGAGCGACGACAACGCCCAGGCCATCGGGAATGACGGCCACCTTGGCATCGGCACCCTTCATCTCAAAGGCGAGCTTGAGCGCCTCCTCGATAGTGTTGACCGGCGTCATGTGCATATCCTTGAGCATCTGGTGATCGCACAGGTCGGTGACCATGATCACAGGGTGATGCGCCAGGATGCGGGCGAAAATCTGGCTCGTCCACTGGTCGGGCAGGGTCTCGTCCTTAGGACGGTCGATGCAGGCGCGCTCAAACTCTGCCGGATCGTTGTCGGCGATGTTGTGGTAGAAGCCCTCGCCACCGTGTCCGTCGGCACAACCGGCGACGTCGATAATCACGCCGCCCTCGGGAAGCGTGGCCTCGGCAGCGCACATGCCCTTCACGGCCTGGTAGATGTTCTGGTCGAGCGGGTAGCCGCCGTTGGTGGTGATGGCGATCTCGCACTCGACGGGCTCAACGCCGGCAAGGCTCTTCACGAACTCGCAGCCGGCCTCGTGGGCCTTGTGGATGTCGCCGGCAAAGGAGCCGATGACCTCGTGCTTGCCGTTGAGCACCACGTTAAGCACAAAGGCAAGGTGAGCCATCTCGGCAGCGGCAAACATGTCCTCGCTCACGTGGTTGTGGCACAGGTTGCCGGCACGCGAATGGGAATCGTTCACAAACTGACCGTTGTGGTTGTACATGATGGTCTTGTAGCTGGCGATACCGGGCAGCACGGACTTACGGCTGCCGGAGAAACCAGCAAAGAAGTGCGGCTCAATAAAGCCCTCGGCAAGCAGCAGGTCGCAATCGGCAGCGATCTTGTTGATGATGCACTCGCCGCCAGAAGGCAGGGTGCCGATCTTCTTCATCATGCTGTCGTCAGTCGCGACGTGCATGACGATCTCCTCGTTGGCAACGATCTCCTCGCCATACTTGTTGACGAGCTCCTCGTGCGTCGAGGGACGATGCATGCCGGTCGCAACCAGAATACGAACGCGAGCCTCGGGCGCAGCAGCATGAATGTGATGCAGCAGAATAGGCATCGTCACACGCGAAGGAACCGGACGCGTATGGTCAGAACTGATGATAACGATATCCTTCTTGCCAGCACAAAGCTCCTCGAGCGAAGGCGAGCCATAAGGATTAGCAAGCGACTCTTCTACCAGTTCTTGCTGCGTTTTTGTAGTCTCAAACTCGTTTTGATGACCCTCCATCACACCTGCGAAGTTCTTGTCCTCAAGCTCCAGATGCAGCGTCTTGTGGTCAAACGGCAATTCACATTCAAACAACGACGAGCGCCCTCTTCCTTTCATCTAACACACTAGATAAACCGTTGGAAGGATACGCCGCTCACCGAAAAACTCCACCGTCCACCGACTCATTAACACAACGTTCATATTTGACCCACAACAAAACGGCCGCGATCCCAAACGGGACCGCGGCCGTCTGCCAAAGACACTATAGACAGGATGACTTACGCAGCGCCGAGGCAAACATCTACCCCGAGACGTACGCGCGTAAGCCATTTTGCATATATGCGTTAATTAATTGCATAAAATGGCGCATGGATTTCTAGCTGCAACAGGGTAGTGCCCTCCGGAGCGTGCATTTTTGCGAGTATTCAGCATCACGAAATCAGATTATGGGGCCAAGAGTCTTTTAAAAGGCAGAAAGTCCTCACGACTCATCCCGTCAGGACGACGTACTGCGATAAGCCATCCATATTTGAACATCGTTAGCCTCCAATTGGCGCGCAGAGGCATCAACAAAGGCAGCGAAAATCGGCTATCGCCTTATACATCAATCTTTGGCTGCTGAAAACTCCTTTTTTTGCACGTCGCCCCAAGCACCACCCTCAGCCAACGGCTAATCCGCCGAAGACCAGACATCGCAGGGCCCGCCATAGGTTTACTTTTAGGCAAACTCCGCAGGACGCAAGAAGCCCTCGCCGCACTCCACGCTATGCGCGAAGTGCACCATTCTTCTCCTCAGCTTTAATCCCAGAAGACCGAGGACGAAGGGACCCGATGGGTTTCCCTCTGAATGCATACCGCAGCACGAAGCCCCCTTATCCGCAGCTCCAGAGGAGCAGGATAAGGGGGCTTCAAGTGCGAGGACGCATTCAGAGGGAAACCCATCGGGTCCCGGTGAGAGCCACAGGGCTATCGATTACCCCGTGTTCTGCAGTCCTGCCGAGACGCCGGTCACAGTCGAAAGAATCAGGCTCATGTACTCGGCCTTCTTCTCCTCGGCCATCTCGTCCTGATTCATGCGCACCTCGCGAAGGGCGCGGACCTGGGCGATGGACAGGGCGTCGACATAGGGGTTACGCACGCGGACGGCGCAGCCGAGCACGCGGCGGCGCCGCAGCGGCCACTCGTCACCGACGATGGCAAGGACCCACTTACGCGTGAGCTGCATCTCGGTAAAGACCTTCTCGGACAGATCCTGGCGATCGCCCAGGTGCAGATACATCTTGGCGATGCGCTGATCGGTCTTGGCGATCGACATCTCAATATTGTCGATAAAGGTGCGGAAGAACGGCCACTCCTGGTAGGCAGCCTTGAGCTGGTCAAGATCGCCAAGCTGCTCGCAGGCGGTGCCCAGGCCGTACCAAGCGGCCAGGTTAATGCGCGCCTGGCTCCAGCTGAAGATCCACGGAATGGTACGCAGGTCGTCGAGTGACTTCGCACCCAGACCGCGCTTGGCCGGACGCGAGCCGATCGGCAGCAGACCGACCTCGGTCAGCGGCGTCACGGTCGAGAACCACGGTGTAAAGTCCTCGGTGTTCAGCAGGTCCAGATAGCGCTCGTGGCTTGCGGTGTTGAGCTTCTCGGCCATATCCCAGAACTTCTGCGTGGTCTCGGTGTTGGTCTTCTCGACACTCGGGGCCGACTGCAAAAGCGTTGCGGCAGCAACGGACTCAACATGGCGCTGAGCCAGCGTGCGGTTGCCGTAACGGGCAAAGATGACCTCGCCCTGCTCGGTGAGCTTAAAGAAGCAGTTGACCGAACCCTTGGGCTGCGCCAGCACGGCCTTGTTGGCCGGGCCGCCACCACGGCCCACGGCACCGCCGCGACCGTGCATGAGTACCAGGTCGATATCGTTCTTCTCGGCCCACTTGGCGATGCGCTCCTGCGCGGAGTGCAGCGCGAGCATGGCCGTGGTAGGACCGGCGTCCTTGGAGGAGTCGGAATAGCCCAGCATGACCTCCATGCGGCGGTTGGTCTGGGCAAGGCGCTTTTGCACCACGGGCAGCGTAAGCATCTGGTCGAGCACGTCAACGCAGCCCTCGAGGTCCTCGAGTTGCTCGAACAGCGGGATCACGTCGAGCTCGGGGACATCCTCCTCGTGCGCAAAGGACAGGTGGGCAAGCTCAAAGACGTCGGCCACATGCTGGGCGCTCTTGGTGAACGAGATGATGTAGCGGTGCGCCATCTTCTTGCCGTAGCGCTTTTGGATGGAGCCGATAGCGCGGAAGGTATCGATGACCTCGCGCGTCATGGGCTGCAGGTCGCCATGGATACCGTTCTCGTGGATATCCTTGAGGGCGCGGGCGTGCACCACGGAGTGCTGACGGAACTCCATCTCGACCATATGGAAGCCGAAGGACTCGACCTGCCAGATGATGGTCTGGACCGGACCGTAGGCGGCACGGACGGCACCGCAGGCAGCAAGCGAACGCTGGACGACGCGCAGGTCATCCAGGAACTCATCGGCGCTGTGGTACATGGTGTCGGTGATACGGCGCACGGTGGCGTTCAGACGGTCGGCCATGACGAGCATGACGGCGCGATGCGGCTCGTGCTCGGAAATCAGCTCGGCGCGGGCCGTGTACTGGGTACTCATCTCGACCTGATGGTTCCACAGGTTGATGAGCTCGGCAGACGGCTTGCTGTAGGTGGCCTCGAGCGTGAGGTTGCGGCCGATGCGGCGGCACTTGTCCTCGAGCTTGAGCACCATGTGGGTAAAGTACTTGGCGGCGACCTCACGGCTCACCTTGGCGGTGACGTTGGGGTTACCGTCGCGGTCGGAACCGATCCAGCTGCCGGGATGGAAGAACGCCGGGCACAGCGGCGGCACGGTACCGGCCTTGTCGCCCAGCACCCAGTCGTCAAAACGACGATAGATGACGGGGATAACGTCGAACAGCGTGTTATCAAAGATGTCGATGATGGTATCGGCTTCCTCGACCGGCGTGGGCTTCTTGAGCGCGATGGGGCTCGTACGCACCAGGGCGTCGATCTCCTGCAGCATATGGCGCTCGTTCTCCACCAGGTCGAAGCCGCCCAGACGCGGACGCTCCTCCAGCAGGTTGGAGATACGGCGAATCTTGCCCTCGACGGCCTTACGACGGGCCTCGGTGGGATGTGCGGTAAAGACAGGGTGGAACTCGAGCTTGCCGAGCAGCTCATTGGCACCCTCGACGCCCATCTCGTTTACCAACTGGTGATAGGCGACGGTGAGTTCGTTGGCGGGATCGACCTCGGTATCGGTCGATGCGCCGGCCTCGCGCTCGCGCAGCTGCGCCACACGGTAGTTCTCCTCCGACAGGTTTGCCAAGTGGAAGAAGCTCGTAAAGGCGCGAACGATGACCTGCTGCTTATCAAGCGGCAGGCTGTCAATCAAATCGACGACTTCGCGAAACGCCACGGCGGTGGGCTCGTCGGCAGTGGGCACGCCCTGTTCGTCAACGGACTCGTCGGCAGCGCGGCTACCGGGGTTGCCAGCATTGGCCACAATCTCGGCTGTCAAAATCTTGTCGAACAGGTCCGCGATCTCGGGATCATACTCGCTAAGCACACGACGTTCCAGGCGCAGGAACAGCGCCAGATTATCGCGCAGCTCCTCGGGGATCTCGATCTCGGCGAGACGCTCCCTGGACTCGGCATTCGAGCCGATTCGGTTAACGAGGCGGTTGACCACGGCAGCGACGCGCGCCGCGGCTTCGGGTACAGACTGGTTGCTTAGGTTCTCAGCCACGTTTCCTCCCATTCCTCCTTCTATGCACGTAACATGCGGTATTCATTATAGGCGCTTGAGAAATACTTTCGACACTGATTGCGCTTTACCACACAAAAGTATTTTCTGCATTGCAAGGGTTTTTGCCCCAAATGGTCGTATTTCTCGGTGGGCGGCATATGCAAACGAGGGCATTCCGCATAAATGCGAAACACCCCCGTAACAATAGCTCGTCGCGAGCGGGACATGTTAGCGGGTCCGCAGCTCAAAAATCATGCGCTACAGACGCTCGCGAACCGCCTCGACGACGTTGGCCAGATCGACGAGAACCTCGTCATGGCTCTGCATGTCGCGCACCTTGACCTTGCCGGCGGCAAGCTCGTCGCCGCCCAGGACCAGGATGAGCTTGGCGCCTACCTTATCGGCCTGCTTAAACTGGGCCTTGAGCGAACGGCCCTGATAGTCGGCCTCGGTCACAATCCCTGCGGCGCGAAGCTGCTGCGTAATGGCAAAGACGTTCTGACGCAGCTCCTTGCCGGCATTGGCGACGTAGACGCACGGGACCTCCTCGGCACCCAGGTCGCTGCCAAAGGCCTGCAGGGCCAGCAGGGCGCGCTCAAAACCATCCTCG
>CABUBS010000121.1 GCA_902489855.1 uncultured Collinsella sp. | reverse complement strand
CCAGCACCTCGCGCACCGCCGACACCGCCGCCGGTGCCGTTGCCGCGGCGCTCCACGCGCATAAGGCGATCTTTTTGACCGATGTCGATGGCCTGTACAAGGACTTTAGCGACAAGGACTCGCTTATCTCCAACCTAACGCTCGACGAGGTTAACGAAATGCTCTACGGCGGCGAGGTCGATAAGGGCATGATTCCCAAGCTGCGTGCGGCCGTCGATGCGCTTACCGCTGGCGTGTTCCGAGCCCACATCATTAACGGCACGACGCCGCATTCGTTGCTCCTGGAGCTGCTGACCGATGCCGGCGTCGGCACCGTGATCCATTCCACCGAGACGGCTTACGAGTTCGATACGCATCCGCATCCGCTTTCGACGTTTGCTGCGCGTCTGACCGAGAACCTTGACGAGGTCGAGAAGCTTCAGACGGTCTAGCTGACCCTCAGCCGCCCCATTCCTGCACCCATAGCCCCGCGCCGTCTGGCGCCCAACGAAAGGCATCCCATGTCACTTGCAGCTCAGCAATCGCTTGAATCCCATTACGTTATGCATACCTTTGGCCGCTCTCCGGTCGAGTTTGTCGAGGGTCACGGCATGAAGCTCACCGGCGACGATGGCCGTGAGTACCTCGACTTTCTTGCCGGCATCGGCGTGTGCAGCCTAGGTCATGGCGACCCGGCTGTGCTCTCGGCGCTCGAGGCACAGACCAAAAAGCTCATGCATGTCTCCAATTACTTCTACATTGAGCAGCGCGGACAGGTCGCGGCGCTGCTGTCCAAGCTTGCTAACGACGACGTAGATGGTGCGCGCGTGCTTGCCGATGCCATTGCCGCCGGCGATGAGACCACGGCAGCTGCTCTTGGTGCCCCGGCTGCGGACGAGCAGGTGTGGGAGACCTTCTTTGCCAACTCCGGCGCCGAGGCCAACGAGGGCTCGATGAAGCTCGCGCGCCTGTACGCCAAGCGTGCCGGTAACGGCGGCAACACTATCGTGTGCATGCGCGGCGGCTTCCACGGCCGTACGCTCGAGACCATTGCCGCCACCATGCAGGATTGGCTGCAGGATAGTTTCCGCCCGCTGCCGGGTGGCTTTGTGGCCTGCACGCCCAACGATATCGATGAACTGCGTGCGATCTTTAAGCAGCTGGGGAGCGAAATTTGTGCCGTGATGCTCGAGCCGATTCAGGGCGAGAGCGGTGTGCACCCCATGACCGAGGAATTTATGGCGGCAGCGCGCGACCTGGCACACGAAGTGGGCGCCGTGCTTATCGCCGATGAGGTCCAGTGCGGCATCTTCCGCTCCGGCAAGCCGTTTGCATTCCAAACCTATGGCGTGGAGCCTGACATCATGAGCCTTGCCAAGGGCATTGCCGACGGCGTGCCCATGGGTGCCGTGGTGGCAAAGAAGGAAATCGCCGACGTCTTTAAGCCCGGCGATCATGGTTCGACCTTTGGCGGTAGCTGCCTGGCCATCACGGCGTGTGCCGCGACGCTCTCCGCGCTCGTGCGCGGCGATTATGCCGACCATGCTGCCAAGGTAGGCGCCTATATGGAGGCAAAGCTCGCCAAGCTGCCGCACGTGACCGAGGTGCGTGGCCGCGGCTTGATGCTCGGCTGTGATTTGGATGATGCTGCGGGCGATGCGCATGATATTGTTGCCCGCGCGCTGGCCGCCGGTGCCGTGATTAACGCTACGGGTGCCCATACGCTGCGTTTCCTGCCGCCGCTCGTCTGCGAGGAAGCCGACGTGGATAGTCTGATTGAGATCCTGTCGGGTGTCTTGGGCTAACGCGGTGCAATAACTCAATTTGGACCGGGTTCCGGACTGCTGACGTGCCCTATGCGGCATGATTCAGCGGTCTGGAGCCCGTTTTGCCTTAGATTTGCTAAGGCAAGGGGGACCTGCTGACCAAAAAACAGTAAATATGAGTACTGCTACCGATTTGGTAGCAGCAGTTTTGGACTAATAAGGCCAGATAGCAAGTCGAAATGGCGATGAATACACGATTTTGATCTAACTGTTAGTCCTTATAATGGACATATGTTGCGTAACTTAAGCAAATACTGTCTTTTTATATGTTGCAAACAAAGTAGCAGTACTCATTTTTGCCATTTTTTGACCACGGCCTTTGTGACAGACGTGCTGGCGGGTTCGAATCCCATGCGCTGGGCATGAAAAAGGAAAGGCCTCCATCGCTGGAGGCCTATCAAATCAGTGGTGGGCGATGAGGGATGTCCGCGTGCGGCTCCGCCGCCCGCATCCGCTTCGTCGCTTCGCTCCTCGCGTGCTGCGCTGGAAAACGCTTCGCGTTTCCTCAGCTCCGCACCCTTACGGGTTCGAATCCCATGAAATGGGCCCAAACAAAAACGGTCCCCTTTCGAGGACCGTTTCCAATTCAATGGTGGGCGATGAGGGATTCGAACCCCCAGCCTTGTGCGTGTAAAGCACCTGCGCTAACCGTTGCGCCAATCGCCCGTGCGGAGAGAGTATAGCAAAACAATCGCCCCATTCACCTCATATCCATTAAAGGTAACCGGCGCGTGTCACAGCGGAGCTGATTCAGTTGAGATTGCCTGAACATTCCGCCCCTCTTTACGCCCTCGGGTATACTCAAAAGCTACTGATTCGATTTGATGCCCAGCAACAGCAGAGGGGATAGTATATGTGCGGTTTTGTCGGTTTTGTCGGTGGGACGGATAACCAATCCGAGGTGCTCACCAAGATGATGGACCGCATCGTCCATCGCGGTCCCGACATGGGCGGTCAGTTTATCGACGGCCGCGTTGCCCTGGGCTTCCGCCGCCTGTCGATCCTCGACCTGACCGAGGCCGGCGCTCAGCCCATGGCCAATGAGGACGGCAGCGTCGTCATTGTCTTCAACGGCGAGATCTACAACTTCCAAGAACTCCGTTCCGAGCTCGAAGCCAAGGGCTACAAGTTCCATTGCGGCGCCGACACCGAGAGCCTCCTGCACGGCTACGAGGAGTGGGGCGAGGCCGTCCTCGATCGCCTGCGCGGTATGTACGCCTTCGTCATCTGGGACAAAAAGAAGAACAAGCTTTTTGGCGCCCGTGACATCTTTGGCATCAAGCCGCTTTACTACTATCCCATGGCCGATGCGGGCGACGGCGCTCCGGGCGTGCTCTTTGGCTCCGAGATCAAGAGCTTCCTGGACTACCCGCACTTCCACAAGGCGGTCAACAAAAAGGCCCTGCGTCCGTACATGACGCTGCAGTATTCGGCAACCGAGGAGACCTTCTTCGAGGGTGTCTACAAGCTGCCGCCGGCGCACTACTTTACCGTCGATATCCCGACCGGCAAGATGAACATCGAGCGCTACTGGGATTGCGATTACTCTGCCGTCGAGAAGCCGTTCGAGGAGTATGTCGACGAGCTGGACGAGGTCGTGCACGAGAGCGTCGAGGCCCATCGCATCGCCGACGTCAAGGTCGCGTCGTTCCTCTCCGGTGGCGTCGACTCCAGCTACATCGCCGCTTGCCTCATGCCCGACAAGACCTTCTCGGTGGGCTTTGACTACAAGAACTTCAACGAGACCAACTACGCCAAGGAGCTTTCCGATAAGCTCGGCGTCGAGAACGTTCGCAAGATGATTACCGCCGACGAGTTTTTCGGTGCTCTCGAGGACATCCAGTATCACATGGACGAGCCGCAGTCCAACCTGTCTTCCGTGCCGCTGTGGTTCTTGGCCGAGATGGCCCGCAAGGACGTCACCGTCGTGCTTTCGGGCGAAGGCGCCGACGAGCTCTTTGGCGGCTACGCCTACTACGAGGATACGGTCCCGGTGCGCAAGTACAAAAAGATGGTGCCGCTGCCCATCCGTCGCGCGCTCGGTAACCTGGCGCTGCATATGCCGTACTTCAAGGGACATAACTTCCTGGTCAAGGGTGCCGAGATCCCCGAGAAGTCGTTCCTGGGACAGGCTCTGGTATGGCCGGAGCGCGAGGTCGACGGCGTGCTCAAGCCCGAGTACAACACCGGCGATGGCGCCTTCGAGCTTGCCGCTCCCATCTATGCGCGCGTGAAGGGTCAGCCCGAGCTGGTCAAGAAGCAGTACCTGGACATGAACATGTGGCTCCCGGGCGACATTCTGCTCAAGGCCGACAAGATGTGCATGGCACACTCACTGGAGCTGCGCGTGCCCTTCCTGGACCGCAAGGTCATGGAGTTCGCCGAGCACATTCCCGACCGCTACCGCATCAACGAGAACGGCAACAAACAGGTACTCCGCCACGCTGCCAACAAGTCGCTGCCCGATGAGTGGGCCACCCGTCCCAAGGTGGGCTTCCCGGTGCCGATTGTCTACTGGCTGCGCGAGCAAAAGTGGTACGACTATGTCAAGGAGTACTTCACCGCGCCGTGGGCAAGCGAGTTCTTCGATACCGACGAGCTCATGCACCTGCTCGATCTGCACTTTGCGGGCAAGGGCGATTTCCAGCGCAAGATCTATACGCCGCTCGTGTTCCTAGTGTGGTACAAGCGCTTCTTTATCGACGAGGACCAGCCCGCTGTTCAGGCTGCCTAGCCTCGGCTTACGAACGCCTGCGCGTAACGGCTCCTCCGGGAGCCGTTTTTGCGTGGGTGCGTTTCAGTTACTATAAAACCGTCCCTGCCAAATGGCTGAGAAAGGTGAAAGATGCACCATTCGGATTCCGCGACCGTGACCACGGTCGATACGCTTGCCAAGCTTCTCGATGTGTGCGGCGAGCTGCGCGCATCAGAGCAGGTTGACGAGCGCGCCGTGACCGGCTGCTCGTTTGATTCGCGCGCGGTCTCGGCAGGTGACGTATTCTTTTGCAAAGGTGCTGCCTTTAAGCCCGCGTTTTTGAGCATGGCGCTCGATGCGGGCGCCGTCGCATTTGTGTGCGAGGAGTCGCTGGTCGAGTCTCTGGAGCCGCTGGCGCAGGAGAGCGGTGCTGCGATGCTGGTTGTTGATAGTGTTCGCACGGCCATGGCCCTGTTGCCGCCGGAGGTCTACGACCGTCCCGACCACGACGTCAAGATCGTGGGCATCACCGGCACCAAGGGAAAGACCACGGCCGCTTTTATGCTCCAGTCCATCATCAAGGCGGCGGGCGAGTCCTGCGGCATGATCGGCTCGGTGAGTACCGACGATGGTATCGAGTGCTACGAGAGCACCAACACCACGCCCGAGGCCCCCGAGGTTTGGCGCCATATCGCCAACTGCCGCACGTCCGGTCGCCAGTCCATGGTCATGGAGGTCTCGAGCCAGGCGCTCAAGTACCAACGCGTCGAGAATCTGCCGTTTGACGTGGCGTGCTTCCTCAACATCGGCCGCGACCACATCTCGCCGATCGAACACCCCACGTTTGAGGATTATTTTGAGAGCAAGCTTAGGATCTTTGACCAGGCAAAGACCGCCGTGGTGAATCTGGGCACCGATGAGGTTGACCGTGTGCTAGAGGCAGCGTCGACGGCCGAGCGCTTGGTGACCGTTGGCGTCGAGCATCCCGAGGCAAGCCTGTGGGCGAGCGATGTCCGCATGCTCGGCTTTAACATCGAGTTCAACTTGCACGGCATGAGCGCCGACGAGCCCGAGGCGGGGGAGAAGGTCCTGCTGGGTATCGCGGGCGACTTTAACGTGGAAAACGCGCTGGTCGCTATCGCCGCTGCGCGCGAGATCGGCATCGGTATCGAGGCTATCAAGAAGGGCCTCTCCAAACTGCGTGTGCCGGGCCGCATGGAGGTCGTGGAGTCGAAGGACGGCCGCGTGATCTGCGTCGTTGACTATGCGCACAACCAGCTTTCGTTCCGTTCGCTTTTCTCGTCGGTCAAGCGCGCGTTTCCCGCTAGCCCCGTCATTGCGCTGTTTGGCGCCGCCGGCGGCAAGGCGCAGGAGCGCCGCGAGCAATTGCCACGCGAGGCCGCACCGTATTCCGACCTGATGATCTTTACGAACGAGGATCCAGCTCACGAGGACCCGATGAAGGTCTGTCGCGAGCTTGCCGAGCATGTTCCCGACGATACGCCGAACAAGATCATCCTCGACCGCGAAGCCGCTGTGCATGCGGCGTTCAAGGCGGCGCGCGAGGAGTACGTCAACCCCGATGCTCCCACCATTGTCTTGCTGCTGGCAAAGGGTGACGAGGAGCTCATGCACGTGGGCGACGAGTTCGTGCCCATCGAGAGCGACCTTTCGCTGGCCAATCGCCTGATCGATGTTACCCAGTTTGACTAATGAACCATGATGGCGGCGGCGCCCTGAGTGCGCTGTCGCCATAAGCGTGTTCCCTCAATCAAAACATGCCGTCCAAGTCCAAACCCTTCTACGTAAACGGAGTAACCATGTCCCACAATACCCTGCCGACCGTCGCTGAGCTTTCGGGCGAGATGCGCGAGCGCTTGGCCAAGGTCAAGTACGTCTTTACCGACCTGGATGCCACGATGCTTGCACCCGGCTCGTGCGTGCTGCGCGACAACGACGGCAACCCCTCGACCAAACTCGTCGAGGCCGTCGTGGCGCTCGCTCGCGCTGGCAAGGAT
>CABUBS010000120.1 GCA_902489855.1 uncultured Collinsella sp. | reverse complement strand
TGATGCAGCGGGTGGTTTAAAGCTGGCCGCTGCGCGGCCAGCGGACTAAAGTCTTGAATAAAAAAACCGCCCCGTATGGAGCGGTTTGCCCTTTATATATCGAGCGCCTCGGCCATCGCGGCCGTAGTGATTGCCGTGGTTCCACAGCAACTGCCCACCATTGCGGCACCGGCATGTCTCCATTCGATGCATGCGCGCGCGAAAGCTTCGGGGTTCTCGTGCCATACGGGGCCATCCTGAGTCTGGACCGGATCGCCTACGTTGGGACGCACCGTGACGGGAGTAGTCGCCGATGCAACCATCCTGGGCACCGCCGCGTTCGCGGCCGCAAGCGAACAGCAATTAACACCAACCGAATTTGCGCCGTGTTTTTCGGCGTACAAAACGGCTGCCTCGATGTTGAGGCCATCGCCCAACAGGTCGCCTTTATCGTCAACGACAAAACTCACCAGAACAGGCATGCCATCGGCGGCATCTCGGGCGCCGGCAAGCATGGGCTGCAAATTACGGATAGACGTCACCGTCTCGATCAGCAGACCGTCAACGCCGGCGTTGAGCAAGGCGTGCGCCTGTTCGCGCGCAATGCCTCGGATTTCACGATACTCGGCAGAGTCCTCGGCAAACCACTCAATACCGATCGGGCCCATCGAGCCTAGCAGCAGCTGAGGGTGCGCCTGGCGGGCATCGTCGACGGCCCCGCGATTGACCTCCGCCACGGACGGCGCAATCTGGTCGTGCTTGAGGGCATAGCTCGATGCCTGAAAGGTGTTGGTAATGAGCACCTGCGCGCCGGCGGCGACATACAAGCGATGGATACGAGAAACGGTCTGCGGCTCTGCCAGATTCCAAAACGCCGGTGGAATGTCGGCGGCATCGTACTCACTCAACAGAACACTGCCCATGGGGCCCTGCGCCAACAAGGTCTCGCTCGACAAGCGGCGCGTAAGTTCCTCGGCACCAAAGCGGTTGTAATAACTCGTATCCATATATATCCCGCTATTCCTCGACGCTGATTCCCTGCTTTTCAAGATAGGCGATCCAGCGGCTCATCGTGTCCTCGGATGGCGCATGCTCCATCATGCAGGCCTCGGAATCGGCTCGCTCAAATTCGACACCGAGCTCCTGAACCAAAAACGTGCGGATGAGGCGATGACGGTACCAGATAGCCGTGCCAACCTCGCGACCGCGATCGGTCAGGATTACCTTGCCGTAGTGCGATTGCTCGACAAGCTCGGATGCCTTGAGCGCCGAAACCGCTTTATTGACCGATGCCTTGGAGACGCCAAGGCGCTGCGCGATGTCGACCGATCGAACGCCGTTGGTTTCCCCCTCTTCGCTTTCAATGCGAACCATGCACTCCAAGTAGTCTTCGTTCGCCACCGTCAGATGTAGTTCGCGCGAGCTATTTGTCGTATCCATGATCTTCCGTCCCTTCTGCATTCAATGGCTGATTCTACCCCATCCAAGCGTCGCGGTATGCCGTGGCATACCGTGCTAGAGTTCTTGTTGCACACGACGACCAAGATTGGAGCGGTCTTTATGGAAAACACCACCACGAACCCCGATGTCCTCGAGCGCTTTTTGCGCTACGTCCAGATCAACACGCAGTCCGAGGATGCAAACTGCGACCAGGTACCCTCGAGCGCCGTTCAGTTTGACCTTGCCAACATGCTGGCTGAAGAGCTGCGCGAGCTTGGTGCGGAAGATGCCCACGTGACCGAGCACGCCTATGTCTGCGCGCATATCCCCGCAAGTGCGGGCGCTGAGGACAAGCCCGCCCTGGGCTTGATCGCCCATCTCGACACCACCGAAGTTGCACCGGGTGCCGGCGTGAAACCGCACATCGTACACTACGAAGGCGGCGACCTGGTCTGCGGCACGGTTGACGGTAAGCCCGTTGCCATGAGTACCGCCAAGCTTCCCGCCCTGAACGACCTCGCAGGTGAGGACCTTGTCTGCAGCGATGGCACCACGCTGCTGGGCGCGGACGACAAGGCAGGCGTCGCCGAGATCATGTCGCTTGTCGCGCGTATCGCTCAGGACCCTTCTCTGCCCCATCCCGCACTCGGCATTTGCTTCTGCCCTGACGAGGAGATCGGCCACGGAGCCGAGCTGTTGGATATCGATACCTTTGGCTGCAAGTACGCCTACACGGTCGACGGCGGCCCCATCGGCGAACTGGAGTGGGAATGCTTTAACGCCGCCGAGGCGACCGTCTGCTTTGAGGGCCAGTCCATCCACCCGGGCGACGCTAAGGGCCGTATGGTCAACGCAGGCAATCTGTTCTGCGACTTCAACGCGTTGCTCCCCTACGTACAGCGCCCGGAGTATACGGAAGGCTACGAGGGCTTTTATCACCTTGAGGGTGTATCTGCGACCGTCGATCACGCCACAGCGCGCTATATCGTCCGCGACCATGACGCCGCCAAGTTCCAGCAGAAACTCGACCTTATTGATGCCGCTGCCTCGATGCTCAACCAGCGTCTGGGTGAGGAGCGCGTGACGGTCGAGATTAAGCAGCAGTATCGAAATATGGCCGAGATCGTTCGTGACTATCCCGAGCTTATTGATGTTGCCAAGGAAGCCTACCTTGCCTGCGGCGTTGAGCCCCAAGTGCTGCCAATTCGTGGCGGCACCGACGGCGCCCAGCTGTCGTTCCGCGGTCTGCCCTGCCCCAACCTTTCCACCGGCGGCTATTGCTACCACGGCGTCAACGAGTTCGTCCCGGTCAGTTCGCTCGTCAAGATGACCGACGTGCTCCAGGAGCTCGTCGCCCGCTTTGCATAGGGAACTCGAACAATCTAGGTAAGCAAAACCGCCCCGTCCTCAAAACCGAGAACGGGGCGGTTTTGGTGCAAGGGGAGTAGTCAGCACCGCAGGTTGAGCCAACGTCAGCGAGCGACGTCCAAGGCGAACAAGTTGGCATGAAAAAGGCAGGGCATTGACCTTCTGGTCATGCCCTGCCTTTTGAATGACAGATTGTAGCTCTGGGGGCCGCGCAGCGACGGAGGTCGCCGCCGTTCGTTAGAACGGCGGAACTAGTTACTCCTCGTCGTTGTCCTTGGCCTCTTCGGCATCGTCGGTGTCCACGAGCTGGTTGAGCAGCTCATCGAGAGAAGCCATGTCCTCGTTGATGGCACCGTTGGCGGGAGCCTTCTTGTCGTCGATCGGGGCGCCCAGGAGCTCCTCGTCGGCGTCGGCGTGATGCGTCGGAGCGGAGGTACCCAGCAGGATATCGTCCGGACCGTCGGGGCTAAAGACCATCTGCAGCAGCTGCGAGAGGTCTTCCTCGTCGGCAACGTCGTCGTTGTTCTCGAGGATGTAGAGCAGGTCGTGGGCCTCCAGGCCGTCACGGAGCTCCTCGATTGCCTTGGCACCGATACCATCGATGCGCAGCAGATCTTCCTCGGACTTGCCGACCAGGTCGCCGACCGTCTCGATGCCAACCTCGCTGAACTTGTTGGTCCAGCGCTGCGACACGCCCAGGTCGTCGAACAGGTACAGACGAGCCTTCTCGGCGGAGATGGTGTGGCCGTTGCGGGTGAACGAGCCGTCAGCACCACCGAACTCGTCGTAGCCGGCCCAGTCGAGCTGCTGCGGGAGCTGCTCGTCCAGGTCCTTGAGCTCAATGGCGTCCTTACCGAGCTCGTTCGTCGATGTCGACATAGCCGTCGGCCGTGCGATACGTCAGCTTGGCGTTGGCGTACGGC
The DNA here is from genome assembly GCA_902489855.1 of uncultured Collinsella sp. Taxonomy (GTDB): domain Bacteria; phylum Actinomycetota; class Coriobacteriia; order Coriobacteriales; family Coriobacteriaceae; genus Collinsella. The sequence continues at coordinate 2,826 of CABUBS010000120.1, read as the reverse complement.
TTGAGACCGGTACCAGCCGGAATCTTCTTACCGACGATGACGTTGGACTTAAGGTCGAGCAGGTGGTCGACCTTGCCCTCGATGGCAGCCTCGGTAAGGACGCCAGCGGTACGGATGAACGAAGCGCTCGACAGCCAGGAGTCGATGTTGGACGCAACCTTGAGCGTACCCAGGATGACGGGCTCGGCCACAGGAGCCTGACCGCCCAGACGGGCAACGCGCTCGACCTCGTCGGCGAACTCGTAGCGGTCGACGTACTGACCAAGCAGGTACTTGGAGTCACCGGGGTTGGTGATCTGAACGCGACGCAGCATCTGACGTGCGAGCACCTCGATGTGCTTGTCGTTCAGGTCGACGCCCTGGCTGGTGTAGACGTCCTTGACGCTCTCGACGAAGGTGTGCATCGTCGACTCGATGTCGGTCAGCTTGCGCAGGTTGCGGAAGTTGACGAAGCCCTTGGTGATCTGGTCACCGGCGCGAACCTCGCAGCCGTCCTCGATCTCGGGCATAAAGCGCACCGAAGCGGGGACGCGACGCTCGTCGAGGACACGGGTGTGATCCTCGGAGTCGGTGAGCGTCAGCACGTACTCGGACTTCTCGGGCTTAATCGAGAGGTGGCCGGAGTACGGAGCCAGCTCGGCCTCGCGACCCAGGATCTTCTCGTTGACGTTGCCGACGATATCGAACATACGGCTGACCGTAGGCAGACCCTGCGTAATATCGTCGACGCCAGCGACGCCGCCGGAGTGAATGGTACGCATCGTCAGCTGCGTACCGGGCTCGCCGATGGACTGGGCGGCAATAATGCCGACCGCGGTACCGATGGCGACCGGACGACGGGTGGAAAGATCCCAGCCGTAGCACTTCTGGCACACGCCGTACTTGGAGCGGCAGGTGAGCAGCGCGCGAAGCTTGACCTTCTTAAGGCCGGCATCGACCATCTTCTGGATGTCGGCGACCTTCTCGATGTAGCCGTCCTGCTCAAAGAGCACGGTGCCATCGGGAGCCACGACGTCCTCGATGAAGCAACGGCCGACGAGGTCGGTGTTGAGGTCGGTGGTGCCGGGGATGATGAGGTTGTAGGTGACGCCCTCATGCGTACCGCAGTCCTCCTCGCGGACGATGACGTCCTGGGCCACGTCGACCAGACGGCGGGTCAGGTAACCGGAGTCCGAGGTGTGGGATGCGGTATCGACCAGGCCCTTACGGGCGCCGTAGGTCGAAATGAAGTACTCGAGCGGCAGCAGGCCCTCGCGGAAGTTCGCCTTAATGGGAAGGTCGATCGTCTCGCCGGACATGTCTGCCATCAGGCCACGCATGCCGCCGAGCTGACGCAGCTGGGTCTTAGAACCACGGGCGCCGGAGTCGGCCATCATGTACAGCGGGTTCTCCTCGTCGAACATGTCGAGCATGAGCGCTGCGACCTTGTCGGTACAAGCGGTCCACTCGTTAACGACTTCGATGTGGCGCTCCGTCTCGTTGATGAAGCCCTCCTCGAAGTACTCGTTGATCTGGTCGACGTTGGCCTGGGCGCGATCGAGCAGCTCCTGCTTCTCGGCAGGGATGAGAGCGTCCCACACCGAGATGGTGAGGCCGGCGCGGGTAGCGTAGTGGAAGCCGGAGTACTTGATGGCGTCGAGGATCGGACCGACCTTGGCCTCGGGGTAACGATCGCAGCAGTCGGCAACCAGCTTGGCCACGTCGCCCTTGACCATCTTGTAGTTCATGAACTCATAGTCTTCGGGCAGGCACTGGCGGTTGAAGATGATGCGGCCGATGGAGGTCTCGAAGCGCGCAGTCTTGTTGCCGGTGACGTCGTAGTCGACGAACTCGTTCTTGCCGTTCTTGACGCGGAAGATACGGGTGCCGTCCTCGTTGATGACGTTGGCGTCGGCAGCGGACACGCGGACCTGGATCTTGGCCTGCATGTCGACCTCGGAGCGGCAGTCATAGGCGTGCAGCGCGTCGTCGAAGCTGGCGAACACGTGGTTCTCGCCCGGCAGACCGTCGCGGACCTGGGTGAGGTAGTACACACCGATGATCATGTCCTGCGAGGGGATGTTGACCGGCTTGCCGGATGCCGGCGAGCGCAGGTTGTTCGCAGAGAGCATGAGCACGCGGGCCTCGGCCTGAGCCTGGCTGGACAGCGGCACGTGGACAGACATCTGGTCGCCGTCGAAGTCGGCGTTGAAGGGCGAGCAGACCAGCGGGTGCAGGTGGATAGCCTTGCCCTCGACCAGCACCGGCTCAAAGGCCTGGATGGACAGACGGTGCAGGGTCGGTGCGCGGTTGAGCAGCACGACGCGGCCGTCGATGACCTCTTCGAGGATGTCCCACACAAAGGTGGCACCGCGGTCGATAGCGCGCTTGGCGCCCTTGATGTTCTCGACCTTGCCAAGCTCGACCAGGCGCTTCATGACGAAGGGCTTGAAGAGCTCCAGCGCCATGGTCTTGGGCAGACCGCACTGGTGCAGCAGCAGCTTGGGGTCGGTAACGATAACCGAACGGCCGGAGTAGTCGACACGCTTACCCAGCAGGTTCTGGCGGAAACGACCCTGCTTGCCCTTGAGGGCCTCGGCGAGCGACTTGAGCGGGCGACCGCCACGGCCAGAGACCGGGCGACCACGACGGCCGTTGTCGAACAGGGCGTCCACGGACTCCTGGAGCATGCGCTTCTCGTTGTTCACGATGATCGCGGGGGCGTCCAGGTCGAGCAGGCGCTTGAGTCGGTTGTTACGGTTGATCACGCGACGATACAGGTCGTTGAGGTCGGACGCGGCGAAGCGGCCGCCGTCGCGCCTTCATGAAGCTCACCGAGCGCGACCT
>CABUBS010000119.1 GCA_902489855.1 uncultured Collinsella sp. | reverse complement strand
TTTACCGACGAGGAGCCGCCGGGCACGCGCTCGGTATCCCAAGGGTTATTGGTGCGGTGGAAGGCCGAGCTCTCGGTAGAGCTACCAAAGGCGAACTCATCCATGTTGGCCTTGCCCATGGGCAGGCAGCCGGCGTCGAGCATGCGCTGGACGCAGGTGGCGGTGTAGACGCTCTGATAGTCCCCGAGCATACGGGAAGCGCAGGTGGTGCGCGTGCCCACGAGGTTCATGTTGTCCTTGATGGCCAGCGGCACGCCCGCGAGCGGGGGCAGCGGCTTTCCGGCGGCACGGTCGGCATCCACGCGCGCGGCAGCCTCGAGCGCAAGCTCGGGCGACACCTGCAGGAATGCCTGGACCCCACCCTCGCGCGCCTCGATGGCGGCAAGGGAGGCCTGGGCCACCTCGGTCGCGGTAAAGTCGCCGGCGGCAACGCCCGCGGCGATCTGGGCGGCGGTAAGGGAATCGAAGCTCTGCGCCATTACTCGCTCTCCCCCTCTCCCAAAATGGACGGCACGCGGAAGTAGCGATCGCGCGCGCTGCCGGCGTTTTCCAGCGCAACGTCGAGCGACAGGTCGCGCTCGGGCTCGCGCAGGTCATCGCCCATCACGTTGGACAGGCTTCCAATGGGATGGAACGTGGGCTCCACCTCGGGCAAGTCATATTGCAAGACGGGCTCGAGCATCTGGACGGCGTCGTTCATGTAGGACGTCATCTGGGTGAGCTCGTCATCGGTCAGTGCGATCTTTGCGTACTCGGCGATGCCGCGCACGTCTTTCTCGCTGAGTGCCATAGGCGCTCCCTTCCGCATAACAGATAAACCGTTCCAGTATACAGGGCATCGCCGCTTGGAGCAGGCGCTTTACCCAAATGCAGCGAAAACGTAACGAGGACGGCGGCTGGAAGGGCGCGACCCGGCGGACCTGCGGCGAAAACCGTCCCGCCCACAACAAAAACCGTCCCAACATTCGACGTTTTTCGGCAAAATCGCGATTTTCGTCGAATGTTGGGACGGTTTGAAAGCCCTCGGGCCACCACAAAGGTGCCTGTCCCCGTTGTGGTGGTCAGGGCAATGTCCTATGCCGAGGCCTTGGCCTTGCGGCGTTTTCGGATCGCGTGGATCACGATGTCCAGCAGCAACAGCAGGATGGCCACGACCACGATGAGCACGGCGAACTCGCGCTTACCCCAGTGGCGGTCGGCGAGCGACTTTTGCTTGTCGACGTCCTTCTTGTTGTACTTGGTGCGCACGCAATGCACCAGCAGACGGTGGTCGTTCACGCCGTAGGGCGTGCAGGTAACGAGCGTCACCTTGTCGGCACCGGGCTCGATGGTCAGCGACTCCATCTCCTCGGGCAGCACGACCTCGGAGTCGACCATCTTGTAGGCGAGCGTCTTGTTCATGGTGTGCAGCAGCACCAAGTCGCCGGGCTCCAGCGAATGGATGTCGTCAAACATGCTCAGGTTGCGCATGCCCGAGTGCGCGGTGAGCACGCAATGCGTCGAGGTGCCGCCCACCGGCAGGCTCGTGCCCTCCAGGTGGCCGACGCCTGCCATAAGGACTTCCTCGCTCGTGCCATGGTAGATGGGCATGCTCACGTCGATGGAGGGGATCTCGACCCAGCTCATCATGGGGTCGCGGTCAAAGATGAGCTGCTGAGAGTAGGGCTCGATCTGGTCGGCGGGAAGCTCAGTGGCTTCGCCGGCTAGCTGCTCGTTAAAGGAGCGAGCCTGCAGCAGAATGCGCTCGCGCTCCTCTTCGGAGAGCGCGTCCACGGTACTGGACACGGTGCTGATCTGGTTGAACACGCCCGAGGCCTCGAGCCGGTCCAAGATCCACGGCCAGGTCATAAGGCCCACGCCAATAAGAATGATGACGATAGTGATGAGCCGGTCGGCCCAACGCGGCAGCCGTTTGCGACGACGTTTGGGCTTTGGTCGAGGCTTGGGTTGGGGGCTTGAGTCACCGTTATCCGCGGTGTTATTGCCCTTCATATGTTTGGCGCCCTTCACCATCGCCGGTCACTCCTCTAAAGCTCAGGTTGTCTAAACAAATAATAGCCGATTAGCGAGCTCCTATCCCGGACAACGCAGCCAGGACCGAAGCACCGCCTACGGTCGGAATTCTTGAAGACCTTCTACAGCGCTTCCTGCCATGGATATTCCTTTCCAAACATGTGATCAAGTTCAAGCTGAATTCGTTCGTCGTCGATTGCCGCCAAAGATAGCGCAAGTGAGATGTCGTCGATGCGGGAGGAGTCAGCAACCACAGGCGCATAGCGCCACACTTGGATCATCGCCGTTTCGTTGTCTGGCAGTTCCCCTTCTGCGACTTCAAGGTCACGCAGCTCACGCCATGCACTTCTTAAGACAGCCTTTTGCTCCATGCTCGGCGCAGCGAGCATCGAACGCGCAGCGAGCGCCGTCTCGCCAGCGTCAGCAAGGCGGTCGACCTGTGGTGCCTTCCTTGCAAAAATAACCTTCGAGACAGGCGAGGAAAGCTCTGCCATGTGCTCATTGAGCAGAAGATCCACGGCCGCGGGGAACACAATGACACGCCGTTCGCGCCGCTCGCGCCTTGCGAGCCCCCTGTCTACAAGCTCGGTTATGGCCTCACTCGCGCGGCTTGCCGAAATCCCAAGCGCACGACAAAGGTCATCGGGATGATACGACTCCTGGTTTGCTCCCCAGATTGCGGTAGCCTGCGCGTTGGGTGACATCTTGGTCGCGCGACTATGAAATCGAGTGCCGCCCCTCTCTGTGCAGGCCGCACCCATAAATGGTAGAAAAGCCTGTCTACCAGGGCAAACAAAGGGGATTCCTTGTGCAACCAATGCCTTGCGTTGGCGCGCATCGGCATCAGGAAACGAAACGACGACAGGAGCCTCCGCACGCAAGGCTAGTTGGCTATAGACTCTCTTAGCCCCGGGAAGCCCGACGCCAATAGGCAAACTTGCAAGCAAAAAAGAAAAACCATTTGCGGCAACGGCGCGGACCTCAATCGACCGTAGATGCAGCGGCAAGCGCGCGGATCCAGGCCAAGTTTTGGTCTTGGCGGAGAGTCCCAGTGCTTCTTGTAAGTAGGTAATCGCTTCGTTCATTTCCATCTTTTTCGCTTAGTTCCAGTTAATATTGGAATTATACATAATTTTAGGAAATAACGAGATTTCTTTCGGGCATAGGCCCGGGTTAGCCCGTATTTGAGTTTTCAAAATATCTCGGATCAACAGAAAGATTCGGGATACAATGTTTATAGAAAACGACGCATCCCGCGTAAGTGTTAAGGAGCGCGGGCAGCCTAGTTTTCTAACGTGTTAAACGGCCGGGCTGCAACCCCGGCCGTTTTTATTTGCGCTTGCGGCGCAAACGCCGAGAACTGTCCGCACCGCGCGAGCGCCTACGGACCTTAAACCGAACCTCATACGAGTCAAAAAACGCGATGACGAACGAGCCCACCGCCGCGAGGGCGGCAAGCACGTTAAGGAATTTCAGCATTTGGGGACCTCCGATCGAGTCGTCGGCCGCCCGCGCACGGGATGCGTCGCAAGGGTATTTTACCGCGAGCGCACGCACTTACAGCTGGTATACGCGATTTTGACAAACATTTGTTCGATAGTCATACGCTTGACCCTTCGGACAGTGGAGCCCAACCGCATTGTCCGGCATATTTGCGTTTTCAAAATATCCCGAATCAACTGAGCGATTCGGGATACAATGTCTCTAGGAAACGACGCACCCCGCGTAAATGATTGAGAGCGCGGGCGGCCTAGTTTTCAGCTTTAGTTAAATGCCCGGGCCTCTAACCCCGGGCATTCTTATTTGCGCTTGTTGCGGCGCAAATGCCTTCTACCGTCCGCACCGCGCGTGCGCCTACGGACCTTAAACCGAACCTCATACGAGTCAAAAAACGCGATGACGGATGAGTCCGCATCGGACGGTGGAGGCTGCCTGTGTTGTCCAAAAAGAACGGGGCAAACTCCAGTGTGGAGTCTGCCCCGAAAATAGAATGGCAAAGCAAGAACGTCGATGGACGAGAAAAGTGTCCGCAAGTCTCATGGCCACCACATCCCACCTGCCAAAGGGATGGGTGAGTAAGCGTTACTCCTGCTCGGACTCCTCAGCCTGCTTACGGCTGCGGATGAGGTGCGCCACGCCGATGCACAGCACCGCGCCACCAGCGATCCAAGTGAAGGTCACGCCGTTGAGGCCAGTGAGCGGGAGGCCAGAGCCCTTCTTGTTCTCGATGGTGACGGGGATTTTGGTCGAGTCAACGTTTTTATCGAGTTCAGAAGTGACCATATCAGAACTGTCGGTTACGGTGAGTTTTGTCAGTTTGCCGGTCGCCTCGTCGTACGTAGGCGTCACCGTAATGGTAAAGCTGATGGAGTTATAACCCGCGGGCGTCTCGCACTCCGTAATCTCGTACTCACCCGCAACAAGGCCAGGGATAAAGACCTTGCTGTCGGTCTCGCTGGTCTTAAACACTCCAGCATCGCCTGAATTGCTAGTGAGTCCACCGGTCTTCGTCAGCCATTTATCGCCAGCAACAGGAGCGGTACCCTCCTTGATCATTTTGACCTTAAAGCCGGCAACGAGCTTCTTTTGTGCATCATCCGAAGCGGTCTTGGTGACATCGAGACCAAAGACGTAGTCAGTGACCTCGTCCGGCTCGGACGTGCCCTTATCCTCAGTCATGGGGTTATTGGAGTAGACAAGCTTAACCTCATTGGTGGCACCATCGGGCTTATATTCGACTTGACTGTTGAGCTTAGCCTTGTAGGTTACGACCACCGTGGAGTCCGCATTTACGCTGATCGGATTCCCATTAGCATCCTGAACTACCTTAAGGTTATCAAAAGAAACCTTAAGGAGCTCAGTTCCGGCGGTTGTACCGGGAGCCACAGTCACCTGGTAACCGTGGGTAGCGTCGAGTACAACCTCCTTCTCAGCATTGGTCTTGCTATCGACAATACAGACGCGTAGGTCCTCCGGCGCGCCGCTTGAGTCCTTCACAACCTCAAGACCCTTGCTCAACGTGTCCTGAAATACATACTCATACTTATTGAACGTAGCGATGTTACTAGCAACGTGGCCAGTCAGTTTATATTTGACCTCCTCGCCAATATAGGAGTCGCTTACCTTTCCCCAATTCGCGCCCTCGAGGACCTCCTTCTCAACGGTAGGAATGCTGGTCTTCTCGGTAACGGTCACGCCTTTACCACCAACAACAGCAAAGATCGGCGAAGTGCCAGTATTCTTCTGTGGCTTCTCTTCGGTGCCCAAGGTACTTCTATCAGTCACAAAAAGATAGTAGCCTTGCAGAGCATTGCCTTTGTTGTCCTTGGGCTCAAAAACAGTGTCAGAGGCAAAGGATGTCTCCGTTTGACCTACGCTTCCTTCAACTGCCTTTGCCAATCCGTTAAACAAATTGTTGTTCTCGATAGCGGTCGTCTTGCCAGTACCCTCTGAATGATCGGTCAGATATTTGGCGGCGGCCTGCGCTGTAGAGTTTTCGGTAATACCAGATTTGGGCACGGTTTTAAGATATCCAAGGACGGCGTCCTTCGCTTTATCGCTCGCCCAATCAATGTTCGAGACGACCTTGTTGTCGTCTTCATCCACGACATTTGCCTTGAAAATCTGGTATGCCTTGTACTTCACATCGCCATTCGCATTGTTCTTATTGATAGTGATGCTATTGGCCGTAGTAGCCGCGCCCTCAGCTGCAAACGCCATGGTCACCGGGGCCATGACTCCGCCGAAGCTCAGGGCTGCCGTGAGGCCTGCCGTTACTGCCAGGCGGGCGATGTTCTTGCTCATACTCATCTTCTTTTCCTCTGCTTTCTGCTTGAAATCCATTTGATCTAAAACCATCTGTCTGTGTCTAAGCATCTGCTTGGTTATGTCTCGCCCCGCTCTCTGTGGGGCCATTGGCTACTCTGTATGGCTGCCACCTCCCCGCTTGATCAGGAGCGCGACCACGAGGAGTGCGGCTCCGGCGACCGCTGCTGCGGCCACGGCGTACATTGCCATATCGCCAGTCGAGGGCATAAAGCCTCCGGTGGTAATGCTAGGGGGTGTGCCGGTGGGCGTGTTGATGAGCGACGCCTCCAGGCTGCCCGTCGACCCGTCCGCGCTGTCGGCGCGCAGGGGCGACTCGGCCGTGATGGTGAGCTTGGGCTTGGCGGCGGCCACCTGGTCGACGTCCAGGCCCTCGGCCTTGACTGTCACGGAGCGCGTGCCCTCAAAGGCGGTGTAGCCCTTGGGCGCCTTGAGCTCGCGGACCTCCAGCTTGCCCGAGTCCACGCCGGAGACGGTCACGCGGCCGTCGTCGCCCGTGGTGACGGTGGCCTTGCCCTCCGCATCCCACGTGCCGTCGGCCGCCAGCGTGCGGCCGCGGTCGTCGGCGATGCTCAGGACCGCCCCGGCAAGCGGCTTGTCGCCGTCGCTGCCGCGCTTGGTGAGCGCGAGATCCCAGGTGTAGGCGCACGCGTCATCGCTCGGCGTGTGGGTGAAGCCGGCGTCGCCGGACTGGTCGGCAAAGGGAGAGCGCGGGTAGCGCAG
>CABUBS010000118.1 GCA_902489855.1 uncultured Collinsella sp. | reverse complement strand
GCGAAGGAACGTCACATCGCTCCCCTCGTTTGCGCTCACGATATTGGCCACGTAGATACCCCCGGGGTTCAGGCTGCCCCGCACCAGGCGCAGCGCCTCAACGGTCGCCAGCTCGCGCACGGGCTCGGCACCGCCAAAGCAATCGCTCACGATCACGTCGTAGCGACGATGTCCCACGCTCGTCACGCCCAGGTACGAACGCGCCTCAGCGGTAATCACCCTCAGGCGATCGCCAACCGTGCGCTCCAGCTCGTTCAGGTAGAACCAACGACGTGCCAGACGCGTAATCTCTGCGTCATACTCGATGACGTCCATGCGCAAGTCCTCGTGCGACATCAGCGCAAACTTGGGATAGGCAAACCCGCCGCCGCCCAGCATAAGCATGCGGTCGATGCCGCGACCATAAGCGTCGCGCATCGCATCCTCGGCCTCAAACACATCGTCAAATGCACGATAGTACGCAAAGACTGGCTCCGCCCAACGATCGCCAACATAGCTCGCGCTTTGGTAGACGCCGCCCTGTACGAGCACGCGAACCTCGTCACCGCTCTCGTCGTGCACACGCTTCACACGCGCCAACCCGTTGCGGGTTCGCGCGACCTGCAGACAGGCAGCGCGAACAGCGACGGCAGCAGCACCCAGCGCCGCGGCTCCCAGGGCAACACCGGCAACAACGCCAGCGGAAACACTCGGCTTGTTCATCTAGAGCTCCTTTTGCAGATAGAGACCATGGTCGCAAAAACCCAGGTGACGATAGTACTCGCGCGTACCGATCGCGCTGATCACGTTGATGTGCGTATACCCCGCATCCCGAGCAATCTGGCACGCACGCTCCACGAGCAGACGCCCCAGACCGTGATGCTGAGCCGCCTGGCCCTGATCGCCCACACGTGCCGCCATACCATACACGTGCACCTCGCGAATCATCGCCTCGTCCGGCGTCGTCGGCAACTCGTCTGCATGCGCGGCAACAAACGAATGGTCGGGCAGCGACAGGCGCAAAAAGCCCGCAATCTTGCCCTGCGGCGTCACCCACTGCAAAAAGCGCTCGTGCGTCACCGGCGTCTCGTACGCCACTTCCTCGTCAAGGGTCAACTCGTCCAGGTCGGCACCCGCCGTGCTGATCTCGCGATAGCGAATCTCACGCACCGTCGCGCCTTCTCCACGAGCCGACAAGCGGTTCTCAACGAGCTGACGTAGGTTGGGCTTCTTGTTGCCCACCATAATGTCGTCGGAGCTAAAGTCGCGAATCATGCGACTGATGCGGCAGAACGCCGGCGTCACCACGATGTCGTCGGCCAACACATCGAGCAGCTCGTCCTCGGTATAGGGGCGCCACTCGCCACGCTCGTAACAGCCCACCAGACGCGAGCCCTCGATGAGCGCGCACGGGTAGACCTTGACCTCGTCGGGCATAAAGGTGCCCTCGGTCATAAAGCGCTCGTAGTCACGCTTGTCCCCCTCGGGCGTGGCGCCCAGCAAGTTGAGCATAAAGTGCGCGTGGATCTTAAAGCCAAATAGGCGCGCGAGCGAAAACGCTCGCTCGATCTGAGCCACCGTGATACGACGCTCGTTAATGTCAAGCAGATACTGGTCGAGGCTCTGGATGCCCATCTGAATCTTGGTGCAGCCCAGACGACGAATGAGCGTGAGCGCCTGTGGCGTCACGGCATCGGGGCGCGTCTCGATAACGAGTCCCACCACGCGATGCTTCGCCGTCTCGTTGATGCGTTGTTGGCGCTCAAGCTCCTCCATCGTTGCCGTCTGCCACTCGGCGACCTCGCCCCACGGCGTACCGGGGCCGTACAGACGACGCACCGCGCGGTTATAGCCACCCACGGCAGCATCCACACGTCCCTGCTCGTTGGCAACGCCGGCTGTAAGCTCGGCCTCATCGATCGCAATGCCGGCGGCCCGATAGTGCTCGCGACGCTCCGCCACCACCGGCGGCAGAGCGTCGGCAGGAGCGTCATCGAGCAGGCGCCCCGCCTCGGCACGGCTAATACCCGGGCGCGCCAGCATGGGATTAGCCGCCACACCGGCGACGGCATCGTCGTTGAGCGCACGGAAGAGCTCCGACATAAACCACGTCTGATAGCCTTGCGGATAGTCACTCCAGGTGCCACCGAGCACGATGAGCTCAATCTTGTCGGTCGCATGCCCCATCTGCGAAAGTGCCGTCAGACGAGCACTCACCTGCAGATATGGATCGAAGCAGTTTTGCTCTGCACGGGCACACGCCGGCTCGGCATGTAAATAGCTTTTGGGCATGCGCAGATCGTTGGGGCAAAACAGGCAATCGCCCGAGCACGGCCACGGCTTGGTGATGACGGTAATGGTTGCCACGCCCGAAGCCGTGCGACGAGGCTTCATACGCAGCACCTGCAGCAGTTGACGTTCCAGCTCGGCATCGACATTCCACCCAGCCCAACGAGCCGGCTCCTCACGTTTAACCCGCTGGTAGAACGGCAGCAGACGGCGCTTGGCCAAATCGCGTTTGTCGGCACCCTCACGGCGCGCCTCGGCATGTATCAGTTTGACGAGCACCTTGTCGTCCACGGTCTCGCCGCGACGCAGAGCCTCGAGTATGTTCAAGATAATCTGTTCCATGCCCCCATTGTAAAGGCAAAGGCGCCGGAGCCGATCTCGGCTTCGGCGCCTTCATCAAACAGCGCGTCTATATCTTCGCCTAGGCTTTCGTCTGCCTCAATACTCCGAATCAAACGACATGTCGCCCGAACCGACCTCAAAACGATACGTGGCAGACTTGTCACCGTTATCGAATTCAAGATTCAAAATGGTCTCGCCGTCGTAGCCAAGCGGAAGGAAATCGCTCTCGAAGTCGCCGCTGCCCAAGGTGAGGCTCGCCTTAAAGCCCGTCGAGTTCGGAACCGTCATCTCCACATCGCCCGAGCCCACACTCACGTCCATCGACTTCGTGGGGGCCGGGTAAAGCTCGAACGTCACATCGCCCGAACCGACCTCGGCATTCAGGGTATCGGTCACGGTGCCAGTAAACTCAACATCTCCCGAGTCCAAAGTCAGGTTGAGGTCATGGCACGCAATGCCCGCGACCGTCAGATCACCCGATCCCACCTTCGCCGTAATGCCGACCAGGTTATCGGCAACTTCGCGCGGCAGTTCGACGGTAACCGTGCGGTCAATGGCGCGCTCGTCATCGCAATCGAACTGGCGAATCTTGAGCGTAGAGCCCTTGATTTCGGCCAGGTTCTGGGTTGCCGCATCGAAGGCAACGGTCCCCGTTGCCACGCGACCGCTTTCAATTACGCGCACCGGCCCGCCGGAGACGTGTTTGACCTCGACCGTGCCCGACGTCACATCCAGGTCAAGCGATGTGAACGCGTCGGCATCAAACGTTTCGCTCGAAAGTTGCTGAGGCCGAGCGGAATAGCTGCCGTCGTCCAAGAGATTGTCCTCGTCAACCGCATCGTCCATACCAGACAAGCCGGATACGACATCGTCGAGATCCCACGGGCCATCATAATGAATCAAAGTCCGTGAAATGCCAAAAACAAGCCCGATGATGAGCACAAACGCTCCGATGCCAACGCCCAGACGCAGCCTGGATTCATGCGAAAGCTTCATCATTCGTCACCCTCTTTGGCACACGGCTCAGCGGTGGCTGCGGTAGCCACGTCAGCATCAGGTTCCGCAGAAGTATCCTTCCCCTGGGCCTTGACCGCCACCGGCGCCGGACCAACCTGGATATCCCCGCGCGCCCAATCGCCATCGAGCGCACGCGCCACCCAGTGATAGATGGGAATCGTAAAGAAGATCAGTGCGGGAAAAGGGCTGGCACCAACCAGGAACATCAGCAAAAAGAACAGCAGCCAGCACACGGCCCAATACGGGAACGACTGGAAGGGGCCCTTCACCGGAGTCGAGCCAACTGCGTGGCCACTCGTCGCCTGCGCCGTAGCAGCGTTGGCGGCCTGTGCACTCCAGCTTGCCGCCTGTGCCGCCTTAGCCGCGGCATCACTCGCCTGCGTTGCCGCTTCGGTGGCGCGTGCCGCCGCCTCATGGGTGCGGGCGCGCTCTGCCGCCTCGGCCTCGCGCTGACGGGCGCGGTCCTCGTTCTCAAACTCGATATCGTCCTCGATCTCGTCGCTCGGATTGAGCAGCTCGTCCAGGCTCACGCCATAGAGTTTGGCGAGCGAGATTAGGTTCTCGGTATCGGGCGAGCTCTCCGCGCGTTCCCATTTACTGACCGCCTGGCGCGACAGCCCTAACTTTCGCGCCAGCCCTTCTTGGCTAAAACCCTTGCTGCGACGAAGGTCGGCGAGCCGCTGCGCAGTTTCTACATTCATGGTTCCTCCTATGTGATGCCAGCCGTGCCGCCGGACCGTTTTTGTTCTTAAGGCGCCTTGCACAGTTAAAAATCTATCCGCCACCGCCAAAAGCATGCCACCTATTCTAGTGAGATTTTTGACAACCGTCGGTTGCGGGTGCATATGAGCTGCGGAAATGTGTCCAAACAAAGCAATGACCCGTAGCTTGGTTGTCCCCGTTGCAGCGTTAACGGTAGTATGGTCGTACTGTTTATTCCGCACCGCCAACGGAGGGAGTTCCGCGCCGTGAACCGCGATTTCGCCTCATCGCTCATCCAGCTCAACAACACGTTCTATCGCGAGCACTCCGCCTCCTTCTCCGATACGCGCCAGGCCCCGTGGCCCGGCTGGGTGCGCACCATGGATATCGCGCTCGGGCAGCTCGACGTCGCCACGATCGAGCATCCCGTCCGCGTCTTCGATCTTGCCTGCGGCAATATGCGGTTCGAGAACTTTGCCGCCGGCGGCGCACTTGCCGCCAAGGGCGTCGACGGAGCAAACCCCTCGGCAGATGCCAGCTGTCCGTTTGAGTTCTATGGCGTCGACTCGTGCCAAGACCTGGCTATCGATGCACATGGCCACGCGCTGCGCATTCCCAACCTGCACTTCCAGGAGCTCGATGTGCTCGACGCCCTTATGAAGCTCAACCCCGCCGAGACACCCGACGTGCTTTTCGACGCCCCGCTCGCCGACATCTCGGTCTGTTTTGGCTTTATGCACCACGTACCGTCGTGCGAGTACCGCGTACGTGTGCTCGACGCCCTGGTGCGGCAGACGCGCCCAGGCGGCATCATCGCCATCAGCTTTTGGGAGTTTATGAACGACGAGCGCATGGCGCGCAAAGCCGTTCGCGCCGAAGCCCGCGCCGAGCTCACCCCGCCGTTTGAGGGTTACGATTCCGCCCAGTTTGAAGCCGGCGACCACCTCATTGGCTGGCAAAACGACCGCCACGCCTACCGCTATTGCCATCACTTTGACGATCAGCAGATCACCGACCTGGTGCGCGGCGTCCGTACGTTCTACAAGAGCGGCGAGGTTCCCGTGCGCGAGCTTGAGCGCTTCCATGCCGACGGTCGCAGCGGCGAGCTCAACCGCTATGTGATTCTCAAGCGCCTGTAGGCATCGACGACTCGCCGCCGAGCCGCACCGCATCTTCCGGGCAAACTATACCCGCCCTTTTTCAATCCATTGACGGAACGTGCAGCTATGCGTTCCATACTTATGACCAAGGAGCCTCATGGGAGCCATCCACGTTCGCACGCCTAAGAACTTTGTGCTCGAGGAGCGCCTGGAACGCTACGCCGATGCGATTGAGACAAACCCCGAGGCTTATGCCGGAGATTGGCGCAAGGCCTGTGCGCCCGCAGGCAGCAAGCCCTTTGAACACCTTCACCTGGATCTTGGCTGTGGCAAGGGAACGTACCTTGTAGAGCGCGCGGTCCACGAGCCAAACACCCTCTTTATCGGTATGGACCAGGAGCCCATCTGCATCGCCTATGCCGCACAGAAAATCTGCGAGCAGGAACTGACCAACGCACTCGTCCTGCCCCGAGGCGCCGCATCGCTGCCGCAGCTGTTTGCCGCAGGCGAGCTCGATGTCATCACCATTAACTTTCCCACGCCGCAGCCCAAGGCCAAGTACGCCAAAAAACGACTCGTCCATGTCGACCATCTGATGCTCTACCGCCCGCTCTTTGCAGCCGGCGCCACCGTCACGCTGCGCACCGACAGCAAGCCACTGCGCGACTACGCCCTAGGACAGTTTGCCGCAGCCGGCTACGACACGCTTTGGGTAAGTGACGACGTGCGCCGCGACCATCCCGAGCATCCCGAGACCGAATATGAATGCCGCACGCGCGAGATGGGTGCCGTCGTCTATGGCATTTGCGCCACACCCGGCGCACGGCCCAGCGATGAACAGCTCGCGGCGGGCCGTGCGCAGGAGCAAAGTCTTGCCTGCTATCTGCCCGACGATCTCGATGAGCTCACCTACGTGCCCCTCGGCATGGAAGAAGCCGTCGAGAACTTTAAGAACCGCGCCCGCAAAGGCAAGAAGCGCCTGCCGCAAGACCACTAGCGGCAGCTAGCATCACACGCCCATTTCCTGCATTTTCTCGCGTGCTGGCGCCCCACGCCGCCGCTACGCCATAATGGATGGCGGACAAACACGAGAGAAAGCAAACCACATGGCACAGACCGCGACAGATACTTCCGCCAGCACCGTTTCCGGCGCCGGCGCCGCCAGCTCATTCTCGGGCGGCACGGGAACCGAAGCCGAATTCGGAGAAGCGCTCGAAGGCCTGGTCGGGCGTGAGC
>CABUBS010000117.1 GCA_902489855.1 uncultured Collinsella sp. | reverse complement strand
CGATCGGGCTCGAGATAGAAAAAGGCCCCCGGTCGAAACCAGAGGCCTTCCAATCACCTAGAGCGCAAAAACAGGCGTGAGGGACTCACCGTCGACCGATCGTATTCGCATCACGCCACCACCAGTTGTTGAGAGACTTCATCGTGTTCTTCATGTTGGTGGCTCCTTTCGTGATGCCGTGGCGCGGTCGCACCTAGTTGCTGTTGCGCTGCACTATAGCACAGCGAAGTGTGTGCGGGGAAATCTTTTTCGAAAAGATTTCAGCGGTGTTTCCCACCGGTCAAAAAGGCGGGCTGAGCGGGCGGGGCGACCCGTGTCGTCCCACCCGCACCAGCGAGGGATTACTCCTTGTTGCGGCGATAGAGGATATAACCGCCTGCGGAGATGACGGCAACGCCAGCGATGGCGAATACGGCCACCATGCGGCCATCAAAACGATCGCCAGTGGTGGGCAGGCCGCCCTTGGTGTTCGTCTTGTTGGTGGTTACCGTGGTCGTGGTGTTGTCCGACTTGCCGGGCTTCTCAGGCTTGGTGGTGGGCTGCTCAGGCTTCTCGGGGGTACCAGGCTGCTCGGGCTTGCCGGGCTGCTCGGGCTTGCCGGGCTGCTCGGGGGTGCCGGGCTGATCCGGGGTGACCGGGTCGGTGGCAAGAGCGTCCTGGGCGTAGGTAATGGACACCTTGAGGCCCTTGGTCTCGGTGTTCAGATCGCTTGGGGTAAAGGGCTGTTCGAAGTTTCCGGCCTTCTGATAGGCGCGCATCTCCTGGAGCAGGGCCTTGCACTTCTTGTAGGTGTTCTCGGTGGCAGCCTTGCCGGCCTTGTTGGCTAGGGCAGTGCGGCCCTCGGTGGTCGTTTCGGCCAGCATGGCGGCGTCAACTTCCTTGTTCTGCTCGATGAGCTCATTCTGGAGGGCGTCAAGATAGGCATGGACGCCAGCACCGAGGGTGGCACGATTCTCGAAGGCAAGCGAGCTGATGTCCATAAAGACGTAGTTAATGGAGTTCTCAGGCTCTTCGTTGTTTACGACGTCTGTTTCGTCGCAGTGGTCGAAAGATACGGTCTGGTCGCTGAAGTAGGGGCTGACCTCGGTCATCAGGGCGGAGTACAGCGGGATGGCGATGGAGAATTCAGCTCGAGAGAGCATCTCCCATTGGATGGTCGCAATTTCAGGGTTGAGGCCGTTGCGAATCTGGAAGAGATGGGCCTCACCGTTGCGCTCGGTGCCGATGCAATAGGCACCATCGGTGTTGGCGCTGAGGCCGGGAACGTTTTCGCCACGATTGCCAAAGGCGCGAATAAGTTCAAAAGTATTCCAACCGGACTTTTCGGGTTGGAAGAACAGCGGCTGCATTTCATTTACCATGGCGCCAACCTTAGCGCGCGGTTTTTCGCTAGTGTCCTGGACGATTTCATAGTCGGTGCCCTCAGTAAGCGGAGCCCCAAGGTAATCGCGGCCCTGGACGTAGCGCGACCAAGCGTGAACGGAAGTTTTGTCGATGGGCGAACCGTAGGTCTGGGCAACATCGAACTGTCCGTCGTCGAAATACTTGGCGAAACCCTTTTCTTCAGGTAGGGACTTAATGCCTTCGGAGTGAATGCAGTTTACGGTGTCATCGAGGTTAACCTTGAAGTTGAGATTGCTGATATTGGGATTGAGCGACGCGATATCATCGGTCAACTTCATGGCAATCCACTGATGGCCGGAAAGCGCGGCGAACAGCCAAGTCTCATTGTTGTCGGCAATGATGAGCTGGTCGTTGGCGTTGGCGCCCTGTTCGTTAATGAGCCTGCCGATGAGCTCGACTCCCTCGCGGGCCGTGCCGCTCTCGCCAAGGATGACGCCGGCGTAGACGTATTCGCTGATGCCTGTTTTGGTCAGGGGATCTGCGGCCTTTGCTTCGTCATTCATGCTCGTGCTCAGCGTGGCAGAGCAAGAAACGCCCTTCTCGTTAATTCCCGCTTCGGAGTAGGCGTCCCAGCGTCCGTGCCACTGCGAAGGGTGGTCGCGCACGTAGCTATAACGATATGTGGTCTTGGTCGAGGTGTATGCGAAGTCGGACTCGTCTGAGCCGTAGATATGGCCGGGACCATGCGAGGGTTCAATGCCATAGTGCTTGAGGTAACGTGTGCCAACGTCCTCGGTGCGGCCATAATACGTATTGCCATCGGCCGTTAGGTTTTTGCCCATGTAGATCTGCGTGCAGGCGAGCGCAGAGGTCGGCATGGACATGATGGTTGCAGCTCCAAAGGCGAGGCCTATGCCTAGCTTCTTGAGCGCGTCGACGGGGTGAGTTTTCCTCATAATCCCTCCCAGCGTGCGAAAGCCCTCTGTCGCCAGAGGGCTTCAGCCAATAAAGACACCCCACTAGCGTAACGAACTGGAAACAATATTCATCTATGAAAGATACTTACTCGATAAGCGTAATGAAATATGCGATGAGTGGTTAATTATACTCAGTCTGTAGCTTTAGCCAAATAAAGACGCCCTGCAATTACTGCACCTGAATAAAGCGTCTGGAAATACCCGAAATGAAAATCCCCCGCTGTTTGGCAAATGCATAAACAGCGGGGGAGACGATAATTGGATGAATGTCATACCAATGTGGAATTACTTCTTCCGACGGTGGATCACGTTGATCGCATAGCCGACGAGCATGGCCAGAACAATGACGATAAAGCCGAGCAGGGGATTGTCGTTCATGGGGTCCTCCTATTTACCGAGCGGTGAGAATTCGTCGACGATGAGGTCGAGGCATTGCGGAAGTGCGCGGGCACCAAAGACGCCCGAGTTGCTGGAGATGATCTCGCCATCGAACTGCATGCCCAGCGACGGGGTGCAGGTGATCTTGGCTTCCTTGGTCTGGATGATCTTGAACTGCGGGCGCCCGAGTACCTTGCCGGCGGGGTCGAGTGCAGCGGTGATCACAGTCGGTAGAAGCTGCACAGTTTTTACGGGTTCGATGACCGCAATGTCGACCATGCCATCGTTCATGCGGCAGTCGGGGAACAGGTTGATGTCGTTTTGGATGACCGAGGTGTTGCCGGCCATGCAGCAGATGCCGTCGAGCTCCTCGACAATGCCGTCGTGCTCAATAGTAAAGTGCGCCACCGTGGGGTTGGGCGTGGCGAGCGCGGAGAGGAAGTAGGCGATCTCGCCGATGTCGTTTTTGGTGGGGGCGGCCTTCATCATGATCTCGGCGTCGAAGCCCGAGCCGGCGATGATGATAAAGCCGTGGCGCTTCTCGTTGCCGTTCTCGTCGAGCCAAAAGAGCTCGCCCATGTCCACTTTGACCGTGCGACCGGCGCGGCAAGCCTTGGCAAGCGCCGCTGCCTCGGGGGCATTACCGATGTTGTTAAAGAACAGGCAGGCTGTGCCAGAGGGGAAAACGAGCGTGGGGACACCGCACCCGCGCATCTGGTCGAGCACGTTGGAGACGGTGCCGTCGCCGCCCGAAACGACCACGCGATCGAATTCGCGCACGTCCGCCACGGCATCCTCGGGTTCCATACCATCGCCGATAAAACGCATCACGACCTCGTCGCCGCCCTGCGCGAGGGCGTGCGTGAATGCGTAGATTTCATCTGAGCTGGGGCCCGATGCCGGGTTGTGGATGATAAGGCAGCGCATACTTACGTTCCCGTTCTGTGACTAACCGAGTATAGTTGTAAGGCAATGCCGATATCCTACCCGTGTTTTTCGGGCCTAACCTTATTCGATGGGTTGATATGTACATTTCCACACATCAGGCTCTACTCGACTTTTGCCAGCGCGCCCGCGAGTTCGACGCGATTGCCGTCGATACCGAGTTTTTGCGCGAGCGCACGTTCCATCCGCGTCTGTGCCTGGTTCAGATTGCCACCCCTGCCGAGAGCGTCGCAATCGACCCCCTGGTGATCGACGACCTGTCGCCGCTCGCCGAGCTCATGGCCGACGAGAGCGTGACCAAGGTGTTCCACGCCTGCTCGCAGGACATGGAGGTTATGCTCCATACCGTGGGCGTGCTGCCGCGTCCTATTTTTGACACGCAGGTCGCCGCCGCCTTTTTGGGCGAGCGCCAGCAGATTTCGTACGGCGCGCTCGTGCAGACGTTTTGCGGCGTATCGCTGCCCAAGACTGAATCGCTGACCGACTGGTCGCGGCGCCCGCTGACCGACAAGCAGATTGAGTACGCGATTGATGACGTCAAGTACCTGATCGTCGCCTATACCGAGATGATGAGCCGCCTGCGCGAACTGGGCCGCGTGGACTGGGTGCTCGACGAGCTACGCCCGCTGGCTGACGAGTCGCACTATCGCGCCGACCGTCACGAGGCGTTCCGTAAGGTCAAGCGCATCAACTCGTGCAGCCGCCATCAGCTGGGCATCGCGCGCGAGCTTGCCGCCTGGCGCGAGGACCGCGCTGAGCGGCGCAACATCCCGCGCAAGTGGGTTATGTCCGACGATACGCTGCTGGCCCTGGTTAAGCGCAATCCCGTGCGTGTTGAGGAGTTCCGCAGCATCCGCGGTACCGACCAGCTGGGGGAGCGCGACGTGGACGGCGCGCTCATGGCCATCAAGCGCGGCGCGAGCTGCCCGCACGATCGTCTGCCGCTCATGGTGCGCGGACACCGTCAGATCTCGCCGGAGCTGGAGAGCGTGACGGACCTGATGTATGCGCTCATTCGCCTGGTTGCCGAGCGCTCGGGCGTGGCAACCTCAGTCATTGCCTCGCGCGATGATCTGGCTGACTACATTGAGCATCCCGAGCAGAGCCCCCTGCGCGAAGGCTGGCGCTTTGAGCTCGTGGGCTCGCGCCTGGACGATTTGCTTTCGGGCAATATGGGGTTGACGGTCAAAGACGGCAAAATTGAATTGCTGTAAGGAAGCCTAACAGCCGAGTGGTGGGACAAATTCATCAGTAGTGTAAGTCCCAGGGTCGCTTGCGGCAACGAACTCGATGCGACTGTCACACCTGGGACATGCACTACTGATGAATTTGTCCCACCAACATCGGGGTGAGGTCGTTTGTCCCGCTCCGGTGGGTAGAATGCCTCCAACGTGTAACTCGATTCGGAGGAATTCGCATGCCCTATTACTATGGATACGGCTTTGGTATCGACCCGCTGTACCTGCTGGTTGTTCTTGTCTGTACGGTGCTTGGTCTTGCCGCGCAGAGCTATATCAACTCGACGTACAAGACGTGGTCCAAGGTACGCTCGGACGGCGACACGGGCGCTGCGGTTGCTCGCCGCATGCTCGACGCCAACGGTTGCAACGCCGTGGGTATCAAGGGCGTTGCCGGCGAGCTCACCGACCATTACAACCCGCAGGACAACAACCTGTATCTGTCGGACGCCAACCGCTCGGGCGGCTCGGTGGCAAGCGTTGCCGTCGCCTGCCACGAGGCGGGCCATGCCGCCCAGCGCCAAAGCGGCTATGCCATGATGAAGGTGCGCAGCGCCCTCGTGCCGGTTGTCAACTTTACCCAGAACACCTGGACGATCGTGCTGCTTATGGGCCTGTTCATGAACATCGCGGGACTCACGACCCTCGCGCTGATCTTCTTTTCGTTTAGCGTGCTGTTCCAGCTGGTTACGCTGCCGGTCGAGATCGATGCCAGCCGCCGCGCCGTGGCGTATATCGAGCAGTCGGGTATGAGCTCCAAGCAGGTCAACGGTGCCAAGAAGGTACTGACGGCAGCTGCGCTCACCTACGTGGCGGCGGCGCTCACCTCGATTATTCAGCTGCTCTACCTTATGGCTCGTTACAACAGAAACTCCAACCGATAAGAGCTTGGACTGACAGGCGCCGCGGGGATTTGTGTCCCCGCGGCGCTGTACTATGTGTGGGACTTGAATTTGCACAGGGCTGGAGCCCGTGTGCACGATGACGAAAGGAGGCTGCGTGGCAGGCTGGAATCTAACCGGCAACAGCGTTTCCGCCGAGTTTGACGGCTCGGACGAGCAGGAGCGCAAGGAGCTCAGCGTGAGCCAGGCGGTGGAGATCGCCGCTGGCGCGCTCGATGCCATTCCGCAGCTGAGCGTCCTGGGCGAGGTCACGGGCTTTCGTGGCCCCAATGCCCGAAGCGGCCACTGCTACTTCCAGATCAAGGACGACTCGGCTGCCGTCGATTGCATCATCTGGAAGGGTGCCTATCTTAAGCGCACCTTCGACTTGCGCGACGGTATGCAGGTGAGCTTTAAGGGCAGCTTCAATCTCTATAAGCCCACGGGCCGTATGAGCTTTGTCGCCCGTTCGTTCTCGCTGGCGGGGGAGGGTCTGCTGCGTCAGCAGGTGGCACAACTGGCCGAAAAGCTGCGTCGCGAGGGCCTGATGGACGAGGCGCGCAAACGTCGCATTCCGGTGTTTTGCTCACGCGTGGCGGTCGTCACCTCGCTTTCGGGCGCCGTGATCGACGACGTCAAGCGTACGCTGCGCCGTCGCAACCCACTTGTCGAGCTCGTTTGCGTGGGTGCCAAGGTCCAAGGCGAGGGCGCGCCGGCGGAGCTTATTGAGGGTCTGCGCCGCGCCGCTGCCATCACGCCCGCGCCCGATTGCATTTTGCTCGTGCGCGGCGGCGGTTCCTTCGAGGACCTCATGACCTTCAACGACGAGGACCTTGCCCGTGCGGTAGCGGCTTGCCCCGTGCCTGTGGTGACGGGCATTGGCCATGAGCCCGATACCTCGATCTG
>CABUBS010000116.1 GCA_902489855.1 uncultured Collinsella sp. | reverse complement strand
GGAGCGCCGACCGGCGCGGCCCCGTATGCCTCGAGCGGCACATAGTCGTACGGTTCCTCCTCGACCGCCGCAGACACCGGCGGCGTGGCGCCTGACGCCCAAGCACCGCGGGACGCCCCCTGCGAACCAGACGCCCGGCCGCCCGCATTTCCAGAGCGCTCGGCCTGCGCCCGCTGGCGCTCATAGTTCTGCTCGCGGCGGCGCTCCGCATCTTCGCGCTTGGCAACGTCGCGAAACACGCGGCCCGAGCTCGCGCGCACGGTCTCCAGGTCCAAACCAAGCAGGTCGGCAATCTGGATAAAGTACGTGTCGATCATATAGCTGTCGCGCAGCGGATAGATAAGCGTCAGCGCATCCTCCAGCGCCTTGGCACGACCGCCCGGCGTAGTGACATCGCTCGACTCCTGCAGTGAACGGTAGACAAAGTCCATGAGGGGCTCGGCCGCATCGATGCGTGCCTGCAGTTCCTCGCCGCCATGCGCCGTGATGAACTCCATGGGGTCGTTGCCGTCGGGCAGCACCACACAGCGCAGGTCCATCGAGTCCTGCTCGATAAACTGAATCGCGCGGCGGGCGGCTTTTTGACCGGCGGCATCGCCATCGAACATATACACGATACGCTTGGCAAAGCGGGTGAGCGTCTTGACGTGATGCTCAGTGAGCGCGGTGCCTAGCGTGGCAACGACGTTTTTAATCCCTGCTTCCCAGCAGGCGATGCAATCGGTATAGCCCTCTACAACAATGGCGGTATCCTGCGCGACGATAAACTCCTTGGCCCAATTAAAACCGTAGAGGTTTCGCTTTTTATGGAACACGCTCGTCTCGGAGGTGTTGAGATACTTAGGCTGGCCGTCACCCATGATGCGACCGCCAAAGGCGATGTTATGCCCTTGCTCGTCAAAGATGGGAAACATCACGCGGTCGTAAAAGCGGTCGGCTAGTTGCCCGCGTCCGCGGCTCACGGCAACGTTGGCATCGATCATCTCCTGCGGGGTAAAACCCGCCTGGGACAGGTGCGTCACCAGCGCATTGCGGCCCGGCGCAAAGCCCAGGCAGTAGCGGCGGCAGACGTCGCCGCCCATGCCGCGGCTGGCAAAATACTCGCGCGGACGGCCGTCCTTACCGCGCATAAGCATGGTGTGGTAGAACTGGGCCGTCTCGGCGCACAGATCGTAGATGCGGGCACGCTTGGTGCCGCGCTCGCGGCGATCTCCGGTGTCATGCAGCTCAATACCCGCGCGATCGGCCAAGTAACGGATTGACTCGGGAAAGCTCAGGTTCTCGCGCTTCATGATATACGTGAAGACGTCGCCACCCTCGCCGCAGCCAAAGCAATGCCACACCTGCGTGGCGGGGATAATGTGGAAGGACGGTGTCTTCTCGCCATGGAAGGGGCAGCATCCCCAAAACTCATGGCCGCGAGGCTTGAGCTCGACCGTTTCCTGCACGATGGCAACCAGGTCAGACGCAGCGCGTACCTGGTCTTTTTCCTCATCGCTAATCACGGATGCTCACCCCCTGATCGCCCAAGTTGTGACGAATATCTTCGATATTACCCTCGACGGTCGCGATCAACTCATCCAGCGAATCGAACACACGCGAGGGACGCAGCCAGCGCGTAAACGCCAGCGAAACGGAAGCGCCGTACAGGTCGCCCGTATAACCAATTAAATTAGCCTCGAGATGCGCAGATGCCGCATCGTCAGCATACGTTGGCGGCAGGCCGACGTTCACGGCAGCGGGCCACGCGGAGTCATCGACCAGCACCAGACCCTCATACACGCCATCGGCTGGCACCTGAATGCCGTCGGGAACCTGCAAGTTTGCCGTGGGAAAGCCCATGCCAGAACCCTCGTGACGGCCGCGAATAACACCGCCACGCACCATATACGGACGGCCGAGTAACTCAGCAGCAAGCTCCACATGGCCCTGTCCCAGCTCATGACGAATGCGGGTGGCGCAAATGGCCTCACCGCCCTCGCAAAGCAGGTCGTGACCATACACGTCAACGCCGTGCTCAGAACCCCAGGAGCGCATCTCGGCAACACCAGAAGCACCGCCACGACCCAGCCTAAAGTCACTGCCAACGCGAATCGAGCGAATGTCGACTACGCGTGACAGCAGTGCGAGAAAACCGACATGGTCGAGTGCCGCAACCTCAGGCGTAAAGGGAACGGCCACCACCGCATCGACCCCGGTTTGAGCCAAGGCATGCAGACGGTCGGCCGTCGTCATCAATTTTTGAGCGGGCGAAGGGCTCACCACAACGTCCGGGTCGGGATCGAAGGTAACCACGACCGCCTTACAGCCATGGGCACGGGCATCACGGACAAGCGCTTCGATGAGTTCCTGGTGTCCACGGTGAACGCCGTCGAACACGCCGATGGCAATCGATGCGGCACCCAAGTGCTCACACTCATCAAACGTATCGGCAGTAACGATGCGAGCCTCGTCCGACTCGCCCGCGAAAAAGACACGCGCGAGCTCGCGAGCGGCCAGCATCATCGAACACCGCCGATGGCCTGCGGAAACACGTGCTCCATGACAAAGCGGCCACCCTCAATGCGGGCGAGCGCCTTGAGCCCCCCATCGAGCACCAACGCAAACGGCGCCTTCGAGGCATCGAAATCGACAAGCGCACGCTCAACGGGAATGCGTCGGCCGCAGAGCAGGTCGTCGGCAAGATTGCCCGGCAAGTCAACACGCGTGGCGCCCAGGGCCGCAATGGGATCCAGAGCAAAGCCAACCGCGGACTCGGGAGAAAGCTCCTCGACCGCATGACAGGCGCCAATGGAAACAACACCGGAGGCCGTGCGGCGCAGCGCGGAAATGTGCGCGGCGCTCTCGCAGGCGCGGCCCAAGTCGCGAGCGAGCGCACGGATATAGGTGCCCTTGCCCACCGAGAACGCCACGGTCCACACACACGTATCACCTTCGCCGCCCACGGCGATCAGGTCGGCGGCATAGACCTCGACGGGGCGCGGAGGTAGGTCCACCGCATTGCCCTCGCGAGCAGACTTGTAGGCGCGAACGCCATTGACCGAGATAGCCGAAAACGCCGGCGGCACCTGCATCTGCGGACCCAGCATGGCGGCCAAGCGCTCACGGGCATAGGCAGGATCGCGGAGCTTGTTGGCAACAGTCACCGTGCGAACCGCCTCGCCCTCCGCATCATCGGTATTGGTCTCGGCGCCAAACGAGATGTCGGCGACATAGCTTTTGGTATCAAGGGTTAGCATGCCCAGCAGACGGGTGGCCTGGCCAACACCCACCACCATGACACCCGATGCCATGGGGTCGAGCGTGCCGGCATGGCCGACGCGCCGCTCATGGAGGGAGCGTCGGCATTGCGAAACCACGTCGTGGGACGTGCAGCCCACCGGCTTATCGACGGCGAGCAGCATATTCAGTTGAGAAGGCGTACGACGAGCCATGTACCATCCAAAAAGTTAAAGCTCGACGGTCACCGAAGCGGGATCCTCCCCTACCAGTTCGGCCAGCATGGGAAGTGCCACGGTGAGCGTCTCGAGAATTGTTCCGTTGTTGGAAAAGCCGGCGGCGGCATGATGCCCGCCACCGCCAAAGTTGGCAGCAATCTCGGACACATCGAGGTCGCCCTTGGAGCGCAGGTTGCCACGCACCTTGGTATCGCCCTCAATGCCCTTTAAGAACATGCAAACCTCGACGCCCATCACCGAACGCACCACATCGACCAGGCCGTCGCACTCGTCCGAGGTGACACCGCAGGCCTCAAGGTCGCTCTGGTAGGCATAGCTATACGCCACGCGCCCGTGGGCCACCGTCTTGATGCGGCCCATAACGATGGACTTGAGGTGCAAAAACTCAACGCGCATGCTCTGGTAGACCTCGAGCGCAACGCGCGCCGGATCGGCACCGTGCGCCACCAGGCGCGAGGCCGCATGGAACGCGGCGGCATCGGCGTTTTGGTACTGAAAACGGCCGGTATCGGTAACCAAGCCACACAGCAGGCAGGTCGCAACGCCATCACGTGCGACAATGCCGCAATTGTCCAAGAAACGGTCGATGATCATGGCGCAGGCCGCGGCATCGACGCGCCTCAGGCTCAGCTCGGCAAACTCCTCGCGCGCCGGATGATGATCGAAGCACACCACATGCTTGGAGCGACGAAGCACCTCGGCGGAATTATTGAGGCGCTCGACGACCGGCACGTCCACCGAGATGAACAGGTCGGGATTGCCGGTGTACGCAGATGCCGGCACCAGGCGATCGGAGCCTTCCATAAAGCGGTAGATGCGAGGAACCGGGTCATCGTCTGCCAGCAGCAGCGCAATGTCCTTGTTGGGGAAAAACTTCATGAGCGAAAGGCCCAGACCCAATACGGAGCCCAAGGCATCGCCATCGGGAGAAGTATGTCCCGAAATCGCAATGGAGGACGCACCCTCGATGAGCTCGAGGATGCGTCGCTGAATATCTGCAGACTCGCACGAGGCGAGGTCGGCGGAATTAGTCATCTAAAGCTGCCTCCTGGGCGGCATCCGCTATCGGATAGCCGTCCTCGTCCTTTTCGATCGCAAGCGTGGCGGGAACGTTTTCCAGCGCACGCGTGATGCGCTCGGCCTCATCGGTTGAGCGATCGATGCGAAAATCGAGTTCGGGCGTGACACGCCAATCGAGCGAGCGAGCCAACAGGCTGCGAATACGGCCCTTAGCGCTTGCGAGCGCCTCCATGACCTCGTCGTAGCGGCTCGCATCGCACGACACGTACACACGCGCGAACGAACGGTCCACCGCGACCTCGACCGCGGTCAAAGTAACTAGGTCGAGACGCGGATCGGAAACCTCAAAGAGCAGGATATAACCAAGCTTCTCGCGAAGCTGCTCGCCCAGACGGCGGGTTGCCTGCGTTTGCTTCATAGCGCTACCCCCTACTCGGTACGGGCAACCTGGTCGATGCGGTAACCCTCGATCTGGTCGCCGGGCTTGATGTCCTGGAAGTTCTCCAGGCCAATGCCGCCCTCGGAACCGCTCTTGAGGCTCTTGGCCTCGTCCTTGTAGTGGCGCATCGAGGCGATCTTGCCGTTGAAGACCACGATACCGTCGCGCACCAGGCGCACGGAATCGGTCGCGGCGATCTCGCCCTCTTCGACGCGGACACCGGCGGCGATACCGACTTTGGGCACCTTGAAGGTGTCCAGGACAGTCGCGGTACCCGTGGCGACCTCGACCTCGGTGGGCTTGAGCATGCCGATACGGGCGGCGTCGAGCTCCTCGAGGCACTTATAGATGACGTCGTAACAACGGATCTCGACGCCCTCGCGCTCGGCAGCGGAGCGGGCCTTACCGTCGGGACGGACGCCAAAGCCGATGATGATGGCGTTGGAGGCGTCGGCCAGGACGACGTCGGTCTCGTTGATGGCACCGACGGCGGAGTGGATCGTGTTGATGCGAACCTCGGACTGATCCATCTTGTCGAGCGAGTCCTGAAGGGCCTCGATGGAACCCTGGACGTCGGCCTTGATGATCAGGTTGAGCTCCTTGACCTCGGCGTCGGCGATGGTCTCAAAGAGGTTCTCGAGCGTGACGTGCTTGACGCGGCTCTGCTCCTCGATACGGGCCTTGAGCGAACGCTCGTCGGCAAGGGCGCGAGCCTCGCGCTCATCCTCGAACACGCGGAACTCGTCGCCGGCGTTGGGCACGGACTGCAGGCCCAAAATCTCGACGGCGTCGGAGGGACCGGCCTCGGTGACGGCGCGACCCTTGGGGTCGAGCATGGCGCGGACGCGGCCGTAGGTAAGGCCGGCGACCAGCGTATCGCCCACGTGCAGGGTACCGCGGGTCACGAGCACGGTAGCGACCGAGCCGCGGCCCTTGTCGAGCTTGGCCTCGAGGACGTTGCCGGAGGCAAAGGTGTCCGGGTTAGCCTTGAGCTCGAGCACGTCTGCCTGGAGAAGCACGGTCTCCAGAAGGTCATCGATGCCGATCTTCTGCTTGGCCGAGATGTTGACGAACATGTTCTGTCCGCCCCACTCCTCGGGGATGACGCCGTACTCGGTGAGCTCCTGGCGCACGCGGTCGGGGTTGGCGCCCGGCTTATCGATCTTGTTGACGGCGACGACGATGGGAACGCCGGCGGCCTTGGCGTGGTTGATCGACTCGACCGTCTGGGGCATGACGCCGTCGTCGGCAGCCACGATCAGAATGACGATGTCGGTCACCTTGGCGCCACGGGCACGCATGGCCGTAAAGGTGGCGTGACCGGGGGTATCGATGAAGGTGATCTTGCGGTCGTTGATCATGACCTGCGAAGCGCCGATGGCCTGCGTAATGCCGCCCGCCTCGCCGGCAGCGACGCCGGTGTGACGGATGGCGTCGAGCAGCGACGTCTTGCCGTGGTCGACGTGACCCATGACGGTGACGACCGGGGCGCGAGGCTTAAGGTCGGCGGGATCGTCGTAGAACGAGAAGGTGTTCTCCTCCTCGGGGGTGATGATCTTGATCTGACGGCCCAGGTCGTCGGCAACGAGCTCGACGAGGTCGTCGGACATAGACTGCGTCATGGTGAGCGGCGTACCCAGCAGGAACAGGCGCTTGATGATGTCGTTGGCCGGAACGTCGAGCGCCTCGGCAAGCTCCTGGACGGTAACGCCCTGGGAGACCTTGATGGCGTCGAGGTCCTCGGGGAGGAGGCCTCT